>JBFGKW010000011.1:0-43560 GCA_041576495.1 Aridibacter sp.
GGCTATACGCTCACGATGAAGATCGACGGTGCTGTTTATGGCACGTGGAAATTCAGGGTCGAAGGTGGAAAACCGAATTATACAGCCCAGACGGTGCGGGGAACGGCCGATCCCATGACATTCGTCGAAGGCGGAAAGGACGCATTCTGGTACAAACGTGAATCAAAGTGATGGCGAAAGATATAGAATTTTCGGGATTAACGATTGAAACGTGAACTCTGACAAGGTATCGAAAAAATTCGGTTCTGACGCCCGAAGCCCACGCTTTTTTGCAAACCTGTTTTTCTCGGAGCGTTTGATTGTCTTAAATATACTGAGGACGACCGGTCAGTTCGATAATTATTTCGGTGTTTCCGTACGGAAGAAAACTATCGATCGAATGCGATGGATTAATTCCGTGAAAATGGATAATTCACTCTACAAACTGGCGCAGCGGGAATTCGGGAATCCCGATCTAGATCATTGATCCGCCAACTTTATCAGCATTTCAGTGAGGTTTCCGCCTAATTTTTTGACGGATTCTTGAATCGACGGGTCATTGAAATCTCCGTTTTCGTCAAACGCCTGGTACGAACCCGAAACCGCAAATTCCTCCGGCAAAACGATGACACCCATGGTTGAGAGAATTTTCCGGATATCGAACAATCCCCGGAGACCGCCGAGTCCTCCGGGTGAAGCGCTCATAATGGAGCACACCTTGCCGCTGTAGCACTCACCCGCTTTACGATCACCGCTGGGCCGTGAAGTCCAGTCGATGACATTTTTAAGCGCGCCGGATACCGAACTGTTGTATTCGGGAGAGGCAATCAGAAACCCGTTATGGGCGACCATTAATTCCTGAAGCGCGAGCGCATTATCGGGAAGACCCGTTTCGGATTCGATGTCTCCGTCAAAGACGGGTAACGGATAATCCTTGAGGTCGATATAAGTAACATCGGCACCGGCGTTTTTTGCGCCGTCAGCCGCGACCAGCACGGTTTTCTTATTCATCGAATCCTTGCGAAGCGCGCCTGCGAATGCCAGTATTTTAGGTATATAAGTCATTTAATTGAATATTCCATTTTTGTTGTTCGAATCCATATTGCCACGAAAGAACGCCGAGATGAAAGAGAGGGTTGTTTGTTTTTAAAAGATCCGCGCTTATACTCCTAAAAGAAAAACCTAACTCAACCAGCGAGAGGACACACGCTAATGAACAGATTATTGATTACCGGAGTATTGTTTTTCACCATAATCGGCGGAATCTATGCCCAGAATTTCGGCAAACCGGGAGAGAAAATCGGAAATGGGACCGTCGCGTTAAGAGCGGCGCTCCTTATTAATGGAACCGGCGCGGAGCCGATCCGTGACGGCGTAGTGGTCGTTAAAGACGACAAGATTATCGCCGTAGGAAGGTTTGGAAACGTGTCGATTCCCGCGGGCGCCCCGATAATCGACCTTGGAAATTCAACCTTGATGCCGGGTTTCATCGATGCCCACACACACATCATCGGCCGGGTGCTGGGTGACCCGGACGGTCAAAACGCCCGTTTTAGGGATTACGATTCGTTTGGGGCGATTCTTGCGGTACGGAACGCTGAGAAAACGCTGTTGGCCGGATTTACAACCGTCCGTAACGTTGGTGCCGGAAAGTTCGACGATATGTCTTTGAAAAAAGCGATCGACGAGGGCTGGATTGACGGGCCCCGGATGCTGACAGCGGGCCATTCCCTGGGGATTACCGGAGGGCATTGTGATGAGAACGGTTACCGGCCCGGTGTCGCCGACGGTGATTTTAAAACCGGAATTGCCGACGGGGTTGATCAGGTCCGGGCCGCGGTTCGTTATCAGATAAAGTACGGCGCCGACGTAATCAAAACCTGCGCCACCGGCGGAGTATTGTCCGAAGGCGACGCCGTAGGCGTCCAGCAGTATTCGTACGATGAACTCAAGGCGATGGTAGATGAAGCAAAACAGCATCACCGCAGGGTCGCGGCCCACGCCCATGGTACCGAAGGAATCAAGGTTGCGACGCGTGCCGGAGTGGCTTCAATCGAGCACGGATCATTCCTTGACGTTGAAGGCGCGAAATTGATGAGCCAGCGGGGCACCTACCTGGTCCCGACCCTGATGGCGGGTGAAGCGGTTGAGAAACTCGCCAAAAGCGGATTCTTAAAGGGTCTGATCGCGGAAAAATCATTCGCGGCTGCGGCTGCAATGAGAAATGCGATCAAGATCGCCATCGCAAACAAAGTTCTTATCGCACTCGGCACTGATTCAGGAGTGATTCCCCACGGCACAAACGGCCGTGAGTTTGTTTTGATGGTGGAATGGGGTGGAATGAAGCCGCTAGACGCGATCACCGCCGGAACATTAAACGGCGCAAAACTTCTCGGCGTGGAAGAAACCGCGGGCTCACTTGAGGTTGGGAAATACGCGGATATCGTTGCCGTTTCCGGAAATCCGCTCCAAAACATTGAAGCCATGAATGAGACTGTATTTGTGATGAAGAATGGGGCGATTTATAAAAATCCGCGAAAATGACGCACTTCGATTTTAGGACAATCTACATAGGCTGGATATAAAAATATGGTAGCGGTATTAATCTTGATTTTTGTTTTCGGGTATTTGTTAATTACTCTCGAGCAGTCCTTAAAACTTGACAAAACGGTACCGGCATTGATTATGGCGACGTTGATGTGGAGCTTGCTGGCGGTAGGCGTTCAAGACGGCTGGTTCAGCATTATCGATCCCGACAAACACGTTCTGGGCGTATTGACAAGCGACGAAATGGTGGTCGCTGGTTTCAATAATGCGCTGTTTCATCACTTTGGAAAAACAGCTGAAATTCTGGTGTTTCTGATCGGGGCGATGACGATCGTCGAACTGATTGATCTGCATCGCGGTTTTTCCGTAGTCAGAGGTTTTGTCAACACCAAAAGCCGCACCAGATTACTATGGATAATCGGAGTTATTTCGTTTTTTCTTTCCGCAATAATCGACAATCTGACGGCGACAATCGTTATGGTCACGCTTTTGCGAGTGGTGTTGACAGATGAAAAAAGACGGATGTGGTATGTCGGAATGGCGATCATTGCAGCCAACGCGGGCGGGGCCTGGTCGCCGATCGGAGATGTAACCAGCACGATGCTTTGGATATCAGACAAAGTTACCGCTGTCGGACTGGCAAAATACGTCATCATACCTTCGCTTGTGTGTTTTCTGGTTTCCTTTGGAATCGCCTCTCTTTTACCGGCGTTCAGAGGATACAGCGAGTTCAAAACCAATGAGGACCTCGAAGCCCAGCGCCTCTTGAGCAGCAGGCTGATGCTGTTTGTCGGACTCGGAGGAATCGTCTTTGTGCCGATTTTCACGACGGTCACCGACCTTCCTCCATATTTGGGAATGATTCTCGCTTTGGGAGTTGTCTGGCTGATGTCGGAATATGTCCGTCCCGAATATCATATATCCAGAGAACGGCGACAGGTTTATTCCGCCAGAAAAGCCCTAAGCCGAATTGAAATGTCCAGCATTCTCTTTTTTTTGGGAATTCTGATGTCAGTTGGCGCCCTCCAAACCCTTGCCTATGGTGTGATCGACGGTAAAGAAGTCGGGACCTTGCGGTATCTGGCGGAGCAGTTAGACGGGGCAATCCCGAATCAGGATCTCGTGATTGTGGCGTTGGGAGTTGCCTCTGCGATTATTGATAATGTACCGCTCGCTGCCGCAACAATGGCGATGTACACAGATGCCATCGATTCCAGAATTTGGCACTTTATCGCCTATTGCGTCGGAACCGGGGGAAGTATGATTATCATCGGCTCGGCCGGCGGAGTTGCCGCAATGGGTATGGAAAAGATAGGTTTTGGCTGGTATCTGAAAAAAATCGGTTGGTTAGCGGCCGTCGGCTTCATAAGCGGCGCTGTTGCATTTGTGGTTTTATATCCTACTTTTCCCTGATAAATAATGGGCGGCTGAAATCGGACGGCGAAATATGATCAAGAGTTTCAAAGGTAAAACTCCGAAAATTGACAAAAGCGTATTTGTTGCCGAAAACGCGATGATTATCGGCGACGTCGAAATCGGAGAAAACGCCAGTATCTGGTACAACTGCATTCTGCGCGGCGATGTCAACTTCATCCGTATCGGCAACAAAACAAATATTCAGGACGGTACAATTATCCACGTTTCCCGTGGAGAAAAGTATCCAACGATAATCGAACACGAAGTAACGGTCGGACATTCGGCCACAATTCACGGCTGCTATATTGAAACCGGAAGTTTGATCGGAATCGGCGCGATTGTCCTCGACGGCGCCAGGATCGGACGGAATACTTTGGTTGCCGCGGGTTCGCTCGTTACCCCGGAAAGCGTAATCCCCGAACGCTCGCTGGTTATGGGATCCCCTGCAAGGGTAAAACGAACTATGTCTGACGACGAAGTTCGGGATTTGGAAAGATTCTGGCATGGATATATCGAGCTCGGCGGGATTTATAAAACCTACAATCGGATTCCAGATCGTAATCCGGCGCTTCGGACTCAGTGGCCCGACATTTCCGAATACTCTTTGCAGTAATGAGCTTCGGGCAAATCAAGTTGCAATTGAAATTTTTATGTCACATTAGGACCCGATTAGCTACAGCGCGGCGGCCTCCGACATTTGGACATTGCTAAATTATGCGAAAGATACTGATTATTTTTGCACACCCACGGCTAGAAAACTCTCGTGTAAATATTCGACTGCTGGAAAAGATACCCGATCGGGAAAACATCACATTGCATGATCTGTACGAGACGTATCCAGACTTTAATATTGATGTCGAACAAGAAAAATCTATGCTTTCGGCGAACGAGATAATTCTCTGGCATCATCCTCTTTACTGGTATTCAGCCCCGCCGCTGCTAAAACAATGGATCGACATGGTTCTCGAATTCGGATGGGCTTACGGAACAGGAGGAACAGCCCTTAAGGACAAAATAATATTCAATGCATTTACGTCAGGCGGGAACAAAGAGGCGTATTGCCCGGAAGGATATAATTGCTTTACAATCTTCGATTTTATGCGGCCTTTTGAGCAAACCGCGAGACTTTGTTTGATGGAATATCTTCCTCCCTTTGCCGTTATGGGAACGAACCAAATGAAGGAAGCTGAAATCGCAAGGGCTGCAATGGATTACGGCAAGTTGCTCGAGATTCTGAGCAACGGTGATTTTGACGTAAAAAATGCATTATCGGCCACTTATCTGAATGACATTCTTTGAAGCTTTAACAATATGGCGTCGGCTAAACTAGATGCCAGTTTTCCGCTGAACCTTTAAGCTAAAACCTCAAACTAAATTCGTATGGCAGCAGAAGCAAACTTTCTTGCGCAATCAACGGTTTTTCTGGCCGCAGCGGTCATTTGCGTGCCAATCGCCAAAAGACTGGGCCTCGGTTCAGTTCTCGGTTATCTGATTGCCGGGATGCTGATCGGGCCCTTCATTTTGGGATTTATCGGTGACGAACGTGAAGAGATAATGCATTTCGCCGAGTTCGGCGTGGTTATTATGTTGTTTCTTATCGGCCTCGAACTCGAGCCCGATAAGCTTTGGCGGCTCCGCAAACAGATTTTAGGCATCGGTGCTGTCCAGGTTGTCGCGACATCGGCAATCATCTTCACGGCGGGATTGTTGCTCGGGTTGCTATGGCAGTCTTCGCTGGCAATCGCGCTCGGTCTGTCACTGTCGTCAACCGCAATCGTGTTGCAGACGCTTAACGAAAAGGAATTAATGCAGACCGATGGCGGTCAGAACTCCTTTAGCGTTTTACTGTTTCAGGATATTGCCGTGATTCCAATATTGGCGCTGCTCCCACTGTTGGCCGTCAAGGGGCTGAAAGATCAGGCAGCGGAAAACGAGACGATACTCGAAGGACTGCCGCTCGGACTCCAGACTCTCGGGGTTTTAGCAGCGGTCGCTTTAATTTTTCTGGTTGGAAGATATCTGGTAGTTCCGGTCCTTCGAATGATCGCGCGAAGCCGCGTCCGCGAGCTCTTTATGGGAACCGCTTTGCTGATAGTCGTTTCCATCGCCTATCTGATGCAGCTCGTCGGATTGAGCGCGGCGCTGGGGACTTTTTTGGCGGGCGTAATACTCGCCAACAGCGAATACCGACACCAACTCGAAAGCGATCTTGAGCCCGTAAAAGGGCTGCTCCTGGGTTTGTTTTTTATCGCAGTTGGTGCCTCGATCGATTTTGCTTTGGTTGCGGCGAAACCGCTCCTGATCGTTTCACTAACGCTTGCGTTGATGGCCGTCAAGTTTCTCGTTTTGTTTCTCATCGGCCGGTTCTTCATGCTCTCGTTAAGCCAGAATTTCCTGTTTTCGTTTAGTCTCGCGCAAGCGGGGGAATTTGGATTTGTAATCTTTGCTTTTGTTTCAGAATTGGGCGTTGCAACGTCGGAAACACTTGGTATCGGGATGTCGATCGTTGCCCTCAGTATGACGATTACGCCGCTGCTTTTTATTATCAATGAAAAAATTATTCAGCCGCGTCTATGCGATCGGTCGTCTGAAGAATCCGAACTGCCCCACGATGTGGTCGAAGAAAAAAACCAGGTGATCATCGCCGGATTCGGCCATTTTGGAGCGACGGTCGGAAGGTTTCTGCGAGCCAATGGTGTCGAGGCAACTTATATCGATAATGATCCAGATCAGGTTAACCTCCTGCGAACACTTGGGTTTAAGGTATATTACGGCGACGCCACGCGGCCCGATTTTCTCCTTTCGGCCGGCGCGGCTGAGGCACGGGTTTTTGTCTCCGCGCTTCCGTCTCCTGACGAAAATTACGATTTGGCAGAAACCCTCGAAGAGTTTTTCCCAAATCTGGAAATTATGATGAGGGCGAAAAACCGTTATGACGCCTATGAATTCGTCGATATGGGGCTCAAGAACATCTACCGGGAGACGCTCGATACTTCGCTCCGCCTTGGTGCGGATGTGCTCATAAAACTGGGACGAAGAGCGTACGCTTCAAAAAGGGCCGGCCAAACATTTCTAAAACAAGACGAGCAGGCGATGTGGGAGCTCGCAGAACACCGTCACGACCGCGAAAGATATATTTCCGAGGCGCGGGCACGAATCAAGTATCAGGAAGAAGTTATTAAGCGGGATATGGAAGTTGAACAACTGCCGGTCGATCACGCCTGGGATAGTGAGCCGTTGATAAAGAGTAGTCGTGAATCCTGACCCGCTTTCGTGTAGAATCAAGTCTTGAATTATTAGCTAAAAGAACTTAACCGCAGCGATCGCAAAGATCTGGACAGTCAACGCCAAGAGATCCGATCCGTCTGGCTTATTACATCAATTCAACGCCCCCTTGTAATTTTCGATTGCGGTTATTCTTTTTTCCCGAAATTATGAGCAACACGAACCCCGCCCGCGGAATGCGCGATTTATTGCCCGACCAGATTCGTAAACGTGAATATGTGATCGGCGTTATCAAATCTGTTTACGAAAGATATGGTTTTGAACCTCTCGAAACACCTGCCATCGAAAATCTTTCGACCCTGACAAATAAATATGGTGAAGAAGGGGATCAGTTGATGTACAAGATCCTCAAACGAGGCGAAAAACTTTCAAAGAAGATCGAAAGCGGTGAAATCAAAAATGAAAATGAATTGGCGGATCTCGCGCTTCGGTATGATTTAACCGTTCCACTTGCGCGGGTCGTCGCGAACTACAAAAACGAACTCCCGAAGTTCTTTAAACGGTATCAAATCCAGCCGGTTTGGCGAGCTGACCGGCCTGCCCGCGGCCGATTTCGCGAATTCTATCAATGCGATGTCGATGCCATTGGTTCGAGATCAATGGCGGTTGAAGCGGAATTGTGTGTTGCCGTCAGTGAGATTCTGGAACAATTGGGATTCCGGGAGTTTACCATTCGGATAAACCACCGGAATATTTTACGCGGGATGATGGAGGCTGCCGGTATTTCAAAGGCGAAGCGATCGATCACGCTTGTAATAATAGACAAGCTCGACAAAATCGGCTTGAACCGGATGAGAAAGGAATTATTGGAGAACGAAATAGAACCCGGGAGCGTGAGGGCAATCACGAAGCAGATTGAAAACCAGGTTCATTTGCTTAATTCCGCGAACAATAACTACGAATACAATCTCCAGGTTTTAAGCGAAAGTTCAACGCCGGCAGATGAATTCGCAAGCGGGAATGAAAAGCTCGATTCGTATTGGGAAGCGAAAAAAGAACTGCGCGAACTTGTTAAATATACGGAGAAATTATCCGCCCGGAATCATATCCGGATCGATGAAAGCCTTGCCCGCGGGATTTCTTACTACACCGGTTCGATATTTGAGATAAATGTTCCGGATCTGGCGGGGAGCATCGCCGGCGGTGGACGTTATGACGGGTTGATCGGAATGTTCGGCAAAGAAGATATTCCTGCGGTTGGCCTCTCGCTCGGACTCGAACGCATTCTTCTGATTATGGAAGAACGCGGGATGTTTCCGGCCGGTTTAACTGCAAGTTCAGCCGACGTGATGGTAACGATCTGGGATAAGGAGACTGCAGTTGAATCGCTGAAACTCGCGGCCGAACTCAGGAAAAAAGGCTTGCGGGTCCTCATCTACCCGGAGCCTGACAAACTCGGCAAGCAATTTAAGTATGCCGATTCAATGAACATCCCGTTTGTCTGTATCCTCGGCGAAACCGAACTTGCCGGCAAACAAGTTGCACTCAAGAATATGAAATCGGGCGAACAAGAGAAAATAGACCGCGCGAAATTGCTAAAAGAGCATTTCTTGTCATAAATCCGTTGCGGGCGGGGTTTCGTTGTTAGCAGGGAGAAAAATATGCGGTATCAGTCAAAGTTGGTTGTCAGCTTGTTTTTGGTTTTGTCGATCAACTGTTCGGCGCAAAAGAAAGCGGCCGACATTTCCGTGTCCGAACCGACGCTCGGTGAAATAACGGAAACGGCAAAACTCAGCGAGGCGCGGGCACATCATTCGGCAACTCGCCTTTCTGACGGCACGGTCGTCGTCATCGGCGGGATGGAGCGCAACGGCGTGTTTTTTGACACGGCGGAAGTTTTCAATCCAAAGACCAACAAATTCACAACAGCCCGGGGCAAAATGACCCGGCCGCGCGTCGGACACACTGCGACGCTGCTGCCCGGGGGAAAGATCCTCATTGTCGGCGGTTGGTCAAACCGCAACGCGCCCGAGGCGACCGCCGAGATTTATGATCCGGCGACCGAAAAATTTACTCCTATCGGCAGCACGCATCTTCCTCTTTCAGGTCACATTGCCGCGCTTTTGGATAACGGAAAAGTACTTATTGCAGGCGGCTCGGACGGGAAAGTTGCCCACAGTGACTTTCAGCTTTTTGACCCGGCGTCAAATTCCTTTTCAGTGGCGGGCAAGATGCCCGGGCCGAGGAATGCCCCGGCGGTGTCAAAACTAAGCGACGGGCGAATTCTGCTTACCGGCGGCGAGTCAACCCGGGGACAAATCTTGAAGAGCGGGGAAACCTACGATCCGCGATCAAATAAATTTGCTTCAACCGGTCCAATGAATGTCGTGCGTTACAAGCACGATTCAATTTTGCTTGGAGATGGACGCGTTTTGATTTTCGGCGGTTCCGATAACCGCGATTGGAACGGTCAGTATAGATCGGCGGAGATCTATAACCCGAAAACGAATAGATTTTCGCCGACCGGTGATATGAACTTCACGCGATTCAAAGTAGAAGGAAGTGCGGTTTTGCTCGAAAATGGAAAAGTTTTTATCGGCGGAGGGAATAAGACCGCAGAAATTTTTGATCCGGAAACGAAAAGCTTTAAAATAACTGCGGGCGATTTCGGGATGCCGCTTTATTTTGCATCAGTAACCCTTCTCGACGGGGACCGGGCGTTGATCGTCGGCGGTTATGGGTATGGCACGAGGCAAACGGGACCGGTCAGTACAAATCGGGCTTGGATCTTCAATCTTCAGCGCCCGATAAACGACGAAATAAGCGCAAGGTAACTGCCGTAGCACACGATTTCAGATCCGGGGCGAAACCTGCCTCCCTTAGTCTTTAATCGGCAAAATTCATCCGTTAGAATCGCGCTGCTCAAGTCCAACAATCGATTCCCGGTTAATTTCGCCGTAGATATGAGGGTAGTTTTCGCCGTTTGTCGAAGGCTCGATAATTAGGTCCGATTCGAGCTTATCGCTGTCAATCTTGAGGATTATCAATCTCTCAGTGCCGGAATAGTATCTTGCTAATACTCCCGCCAGCTGATTTTCGAAACTGCAATGGATAAACCCCTCCCCCGTCAAACTCGCGGCTCTATACGATTTCTTTGCGCTGAAATCTTTCCAGATTTCCGGCCGCACAACATGATAAATAAACATTTTTAATAATGAACCTCGAGAAGCGTCAGGCCATTTGCCGGAGCGGTGATACCGGCCAGATCCCGGTCGAGATTTACAATCGCCGATTCGATGGATTCCGGTTCCCGCTCACCGCGCCCTATTTCAAGCAGCGTTCCGACAATAGAGCGGACCATATATCTTAGAAAGCCGTTACCGGTTATTCGAAATTCGATCATCGCTGATCTAGAGCGGCTGTCCCAGGTAGATTCGACGTCAAACCCGGAAATCGTTCGGACTTTGTTATCGGAATCAGACTTTGCATTTGAAAACGCAGTCCAGTCGTGTTCGCCGAGAAACGACCGAGCCGCTTTATTCATTTTCGCAACATCAAGCGGACGCGAATCCTGATGAGCATATCTTGCCCAAAACGGTGATATCACCGGCGAATTTATCACGCGGTAGAGATATGTTTTTTCCTTCGCAGAAAACCGGGCATGGAAATCGTCATCCGCTTCCTCAACTTTTATCACGCGCAAATCACTCCTTAGATTACCGTTGATTGCGGCTCGCAGCTTTTGGGGCTTAAACGTCTGCTGTAGGTTTACGCTTGCAACCTGCCCTTCGGCATGGACCCCGGCATCGGTACGTCCGGAACCTGCGACATTTACTTCCGATCCTTCAAGCAGCGACAAAACGCGTTCGAGTTCTCCCTGCACCGTTCTTTGGCCATTCTGGAGTTGCCAGCCGTGAAAATCCGTCCCATCGTATTGAATTGTAAGTTTATAGTTCATTCGATTCGGGCCTGCGACAGACCACGCGTAGTTCAATGTTTATCACAAGTTACATTGAAGATTCATTGAGTTCAAGTTTTCTCGGCGAAGACTCTGTTTCCCGTCTCATAAAGAGATAATAACCGAAAGAACCGTGCAATTTGGAGGGCGGATCCCATCGGGCTTTTCTATCAATTCCCCCTGCTTCCGGGTTTGACCGCTTCCGTTCCGGCTTCACACATCGGGCAGGCTTCTGCATGATATGCCGGGACATCGATCTCGACCAGAGACATCCTTGGAACGCCAATAACGGCTTTGCCGCCCGCCCGATCAATTATCGAAGCACCTCCGATTACGTTTCCTCCGAGATCTCTCAGCGCATTAATACATTCCAAGACCGATCCTCCGGTTGTAATCACATCCTCAACGACAAGGATTCTCTCGTTTTGTTTTACCGTGAATCCCCTTCTGACGGTCATTTCCCCTTGGTTTCGCTCAGTCCAGATAAATCTAACGTTTAGCGCCTTGGCAACTTCATATCCGATCACGAGTCCGCCGATCGCCGGCGAGGCGACCGTTTCGACGCCTTCACCAATAAATCGGCGGGCGATTGCCGCTCCGTATTTCGCAGCGTCAAACGGATACTGGAGAGCCAGTGCACATTGCAAATACTTTGGACTGTGAAGACCGCTCGAAAGTCTGAAGTGACCTTCCATAAGGGCGCTTGTTTCGCGAAATTGTTCTAGAATTGATTCTGGGTCCATTGTAAAGTTACGGGGTCAAGCGGGCTTAACCTTTTAGCAGTCTATACCAAACCGGTTTGGCGAAGAATTGATTCCAATTTGAAGTTTCAATCTTTATGGTTAAAATCAGTATTGATGCCACCGTATCCTAATCTAATTTCAGACTCCCTTCTAGTCAACGAGACGATCGAATTGCTCAAAGCGCGCGGCGGTTTTGAAACTGCCGTAACGATCGTTGAACGCGTGATGAACATATATTCTGCGGAGCCCGGTTTGGCGAAATTACTGGTGGCCGACCTTATTGAAACGGATCCGCGGCTTCAGCTAAACGAAGATACGGTCCAACTCGTCGCAAGCGGATACGGCAACCGCAATTTTGAAGAAACCGATTTCGTCGTTTTTGATTTTGAAACGACCGGCGCAAAAACACCGCCGTGCAGGGTTACCGAGATCGGGGCCTACCGCGTCAGGGGCCGAGAGATCACCGGTGAATATCACACTCTCGTTAATCCAGAGGTTCCGATACCTGCCTTTATCAGTGCACTCACCAATATCACTGATGAAATGGTCAGGGATGCGCCTAAATTTGCGGAGATAATCCCCGATTTCATGGAGTTTGTCGGGAACAGCGTTTTGGTGGCCCATAATGCCCCGTTTGATATGCGTTTCTTGAATCACGAAGTAAGCAGGATTCACGAAAACTATCGTGTTGCCAACCCCTATTTATGTACCGTCAGACTTTCCCGAAAGCTTTTACCGGAAGTAGACAATCATCGGCTCAATACGGTTGCCGATTATTACTCGATCGCCCTTACCGACCATCACCGGGCCAGCGCCGATGCACTTGCGACTGCAAAAATCTTTATTAAACTGCTTGAAAAATTGGAAGAGAAGGGAGTTCGCGATTTGGTTGGAGCCAGAAAACTTAAAAAATAGCTCTTATTCCCACTTCTTCTCTTTCTTGAATTTCTTGATAACCATTTCGCGTCTCAATTTGGGGAGATGGTCGATAAACAGCTTGCCGTCGCAGTGGTCTGTTTCGTGTTGAAAGCAGCGCGCTGCGTAACCTTCCGCTTCAGCCTCAAACCAATCGCCGTTAAGATCCTGGGCCCTGAGTTTGGCTTTTTCTGCTCTGATCACGACGGCGGGTACCTTTCCTACCGATAAACAGCCTTCCTGACCCGCTTGTTCTCCCGAAGTTTCGATGATTTCCGGGTTGGCGGCAACCAGCTTAATGCCTTCGCAATCCATTACGAATAGACGGAGTGAAAGCCCGATTTGAGGAGCCGCAAGGCCGACACCGTGATCGTCATACATCGTTTCAAACATATCGTCACAGAGCTCTTTAAGCTCTTGATCGAAATCCGTCACTGGTTTGCCGGCTTTTCCCAATACGGCTTCAGGATATTCTGTAATATTTCGGATTGCCATAATCGGGTGGTGATCGGTGAGCAAGAGGGTGGTGGGAAGAAAAAACGTTGAATTTTCCGAAGCCTGCTTTACCTTGGAATCCTGCCGTGACGTGCCTGGCGGCTGAAGTCCCGCTTTGCATTGAATCCCTTTTCCTCACGCATCTGGCATTCCCAGCAGACGATGCGGATTTCATTTGCCGGACCTACGAATGTGTAGTAAGTATCAACTTCGCGGTCACATTCAGAACATCTATCGATCGGTTTGGGATTTTTATTGTGCAGATGTGCTTCGGTCATTTTATTTCTAGAAACTTATCTGTTTCAATTTCAAGCTTCTTAGAGTCATTCTAGTTATCGAGCAGGTTTTTTCCAAACGGGATTGAGGAATAATCAAAAAAACGCGATCAACGCGGCTCTGACAGGCGATAAATTTTGACTCTGCCTTTTGCATAAACAACCGGATAGTCATATTCGGATTCGCTGATAAAATACCGCGCCCCATATCTCTTCGCCAAGCGGTCGATTTTTTCCTGCGGCAAATTGAAGTAAAACTTTGCCAGCTCATCGTTTTCGCGGATTCCTTTGTCAATGCTTTCTTCACCAACGAGATTTTTTAGCCTCGTTTGCCATTCGCCGAGATCAGCAATTATCGGTTTGTAATAATTTACGACCTCAGCCCTCTCAGAGGTGTACCAAAAATCATAACGCCAGGGAGGGGCAATCACAATCTCCCCGTTCGGGACGTTTGATTTTAGCCATCTGAATGCGTCATTTGTGTCGTCCGGCTGTCGGTTCCAGTATCGAAAGGTGGATCCTGCCTGATCTAAAGCCCTGACAGGGAGCCGGTTCCAGAAGGACAAAAACAATATCGGCGCCAACAGGACGATCAGCAGCGGTTTAGGAATCAAATTTTGCTCGAACGCCTTGCCTAAATAAAAAAGAAAAAATAGCGGGATAAAAACAACAAAAAGCCGGGTTGGGGTGTATTTCATCAGTTCAAACTGATCAAAAACCCGGAACAGCAAGCCGAAAAAGAAGAAAACGCCCTGAAAAGTGATAAAGCCCAGCAAGAAATTTAACGACTTTGTCTTTTTGATCTGGAAATGCACTAAAATGCAAAAGGCGAGCATCAGGCCGACCAATACAATTGCGCTTCGGGACCACGTATACGGGTCAAAATGAAACGGAAACTTCACGAGCTCAAAAAACTTTAGGTTCTCGGTCGATGGGAGCGCGCTGTTTGCCCGCATTATCAGCAGCGGAACTAAACCAATGACTGAAAATATAGCCGAAACGAGCGTCACTTTTCCCGCTTGAAACAGATCCCGGTTGACGACAAGCAGAGCTGGAATCGCAGCTGCAATACCCCACAATCCGATGATTGGGTGGAAAGAAAAGCAAAGCCCGAGGAGTATCGCGGATGTCATATTTCGCCCGTCGCAAAAACGGTCGAGCGCGAGAATTAAGAAAACATATGCCGCACATTTCGCTTCAAACCCGCCAAAAATCCATTCGTCGCCGATTATCGACTGTCCTATACACAGCCATATGAAAATGGCTGACGAAACCATCCAAGCCGGAATTTCCCAACGCCGCCCCAATTTGATCAGGACCATCAAGAGAATCGCCCAGCAGGCAATTCTTCCGGCCCATCCGATTACTTCAATCGAAAGAAAAAACGTCAGTAGCCCGAAAATGTGATCAAAAAGCCAATATTCGTGCGTCGGGGTCGAAAACGTGATGTCGTTTGCCAGATAAGATGGGTGATAAGTCTTTCTCAAACGAAGCAGGTAACTGTATTCGTTGCTATATGGAACCGGTTTGCCGACGAACAAAAACACCACGCCCAGGAGCGCAAAAAAATGAAGATTAATTTTATTCTTGAACCCGCTTAAATTTGTCAGTGTTTTCATTAGACCAAAAAATGCTCAATTTCCGAGGTATTTCTCAATCTTGTTCCGCGTGCGCCAGTATACATCTTCCATAAAAATATGTGAGAATTCGCCGTTTCTGCCGACGCTGAGCAAATTCTCGATTCCGGTCCTCTGTTCAAAATTTTTGCGTGCCGTTTCGTAATCAAGATGATAAACCGGGTATGCGACCGGTGTCCTGATGACCGTTGATCCCAGATACCGAGAGCGGATATCCGGGAAAAGTGAGCTCATCTGCTCCAAACAGAGTTCGGCCAGTTGTTCCTTGTCCATCGACCATATTGGATCATCTTTTTCGCATCCGATATCAACCGTTAATATCGTCTTGCCTTCGGGCGCGAGCCAGGGCATCGAAATCGGCGCTTCGGTTAAGCGGAAAAACGTGAAATCGTCTTCGGGGAACCACAAAACAGTATCCGGTAGTATATTCCGGCCGGAAAAACGCATATTTACAAATGTCATCGGACGGTATCGAAACCGGGCGAGTTCGCGTAACACGTCGCTTCCCGAGACTAATTTTTCCAGTATGTGAGCCGGCGCGGTGCTGATGACTGCCGAAACTTGATAAATTTCACCTTTCGCCTTTACGGATTCTACTCTTCCGTTTTCAACCAATATAGTTTCAACCGGGGTTTCCAATTTGATTTTATCCGCCAGTCCCTCTGCGAGCTTTTCGCAAAGCGCAGAAACTCCTTTTTTCGGATAAACATGGTAAACACTTGCCTTTTCAGTCATTTCGCGGTTGTACCCGCAGGCAACTGCCCGCCCCGTTAAGTTGCCTGCTGCCTTGAGGTAAAGCGTTTTAGCAATGCTGCCGGGAAGGCTTTCGCCGACTGCAGTTGAAAGTTGATCGGCGCTTGTTCCGGACCAAGCTTCGATCAGCGGCAGTGCGACTTCGTCAGCCAGGGCATTTCCGTACCTGCTGCGGAACCACTCGGCGGCCGTTTGAACCTTACGGCCGTTGCTCATCGATCGAACTTTGCTGATGATTCCGCTAAACATCATTCGCGGGATTCTTACCAGGCCGAATGGGTAACGATAGGTCTTCCCGTCAAGCCAAACCGATTCTCCGTAGTATTTCACGGTATGGCACTCGGAACCGATTCCAATCGCATCCGCCAGCCGGTTGGTAATAAAATGAGCGCCGAAATCGTGACTGAAGCCTTCGTCGTCTTTAAAACTCGTCGCCAGGCCGGCGATTTTTTTTCCGGCTTCAAACAGTATAAATTTCTCGCCCCGCTGGTTGAGATAATCCGCCGCGGTTAGCCCGGCGATTCCGGCTCCGATGATTGCAATTGGTTTCTTAGTTTTCATTTGATTCGTCGGGCTTTTTCAATGCCGCATTCAGCAATCCGCCGCGTCCGATTATTCGCATTGCAACGTCGATTGCCGTGAAAACCGATAACGAGATCGTCGATTTGAGAGTAAACTGATTGATCAGCCAATCGGGCCAACCTCTGTCAACCAATCGGTTGTGAATCGAATAGACCCAGTTTACCGGGCTTACCTGGGTCGTCATGCGGGCCACTTCAAATCCCGTCTTTTCAGCCAATTTGGTAAGCGAAACCCGGTTAAACAAATTCCAATGGCGCGGAAAATGGTAGCCGCCCCAATGACTGTCCATAAAGATGCTGAAATCAAGAGAACCGGTATTGTCGGTGACGATAATCAGGGTTCCGCCGGGTTTTAGAATATCGCGCACTGAGCGCAAGGCTTCATCCGGCCGGGCGACATGTTCGATGGTTTGAACCATTATCGCTAAATCATAATGATCCGTCGGTAAATCGATCTCTCCAATGCTTCCGAGATGGACATTGATCCCTGTCTTTTCTGCCATTTTCGCGGCGCGTTGATCAATATCCAGGCCTTCCAGCTTCCAGTTCTTATTACCGTACTCTTTCAGAAGCCGTAGGTGAAATCCGTCTCCGCATCCAATGTCTATAATACGGGCGTTATCCGGCAACCTACCGCACCAGCTCAGGATTCGTTTCGCCTCAAGCCGCGAACGGACTTTATAAATTATTCCAAAATCCTCTTCCGAAAAATCGAAAGCGTGATAATTCGAAGGATAAATTCTTTCAAATTCGCTTACCGCCGGCCGCGGATTCAAATAAACCAATCCGCAATAATTGCATTGTGAAACCGCAAATTTGTCCGGGCTCGTATGATATTCGAAATCCTCTCCGGTGCCGATTTGTGTCGCGTCATCCGAATCGCAGACACAGCATTTGGCTGAAACAAGGTTTAACGGTTGAATGGTGTTTACAGCGGTCATAATTTGGCGGGAATTTCTATTTGAATTTCGGCGGGCCTGCGTATCACCGTTTTGGCCCGGTGAACCGAATTTGCATGAGTCTTCATATCGACCACTGAAAACTCGCGGGCGTATAATTCGAGTATTTCACTTAGGAATTCCAGTTTCTCTTCAATCGGCAGGCTCATCCCGGGAAAGAACTTAAGCTCGGGAGCGTCTTTGCCCTCAAGAAAATCCAGCGGATGGAGCAGCAGAGATGGCTCGATGCCGGTCAATTTACACATCTTAATAGCCATTTTCCAGTAACTTATCGCGGCCATCCTTGAAAATGCCGAGAGGTAAATCAAATAACTGGCATGAATCGGCGTCTTCAATACCGGCAGTGTCGTAACCGGAATTTCGACCAGCGTTTTATCTCCTATCTGCCACTTGTAAGGCTTCAAGGATTGAAATCCATCCGAAAACCCTCCGAACAGCTTCTTCCGTTTCTCGCGTTCGTCATCCGACATCTTGGGCGACTTAAAAAAATAATACGCCCGCGCGAAAGGTCCGATAAAGGTCGGCAGCGTAGAACAGTCGTAATCGTAGTTCTTCGCGGCTAGCACTTTCAGCACCGTCGGGCTGAGAGAATAACCCGGACCTCGGAAGCCCTTGGGCATTTGGCCGGTAACTTTTTCAATTGACTCTTCGGTTTTGCTTAGTTCTTCGATCAATTCCTGTTCCGAATACAGATGTAGCCATGGCTCGTGACGGTATGAGTGATTTCCGATTTCATGCCCCGAGGATGAGATCATTGCCAGCGGGTCATGGTTGTTCTCCAAATATGCATCCTGTCCGATAACAAAAAAAGTGATTTTCAATTCCCGTTCCTTGAGGAAATTGAGCACGCGCGGCACAACCGTGGCGAGGAAAGAAGGGTAGGAATCCCATCCGCTGTCCCCATGGGTTTTCATATAGGACCATTTATTGTCGAGATCAAGACTCAAACTCGCCAGTTTCTTCATAAGATATTTCCACCGCAGACACATATCCGCGCAATGGCGGGACGTATTTATTTGCCCTGTGTCCTATCTGTTCCACTGGCGAATATGTTTTCAAAAAAAGTTTCTGCCAATTGAACAGTTTCATTTACATTTAGTGTGCCGTTGGTTATCTGCGCCGAATTCACGATGAAAACATTCTCAAGCGACGTTTTGACGTCGGGAACTGTTGCCGAATAGTCCAGTAACGGCAGTGGGAAAACCTGACGGACACGGGAGACCTTAAATTCAATGACATCACCGCGGTCAAAATTCGGATACATTTTTTCCAGCGCTGTCAGGAATGTTTCTTCAATCTCCCCGTCCGGGCGTTCAAACAATTCATCGTCCGGCGCAACGTATTTCGGCAGGTAAATCAGAGCGTTTCCGCCCAATTCCGACTTATCAACCAACGCTGACATTTCGATAATACCGGTAAAGGGCGTCTCATCGGTGACATTCGTAACATAAAATTGCGAAAGCGATTTTCTTGTTAAAACCGATGCGCAGACGATGCCTTGATATTTGATACTCTCCAATTTTTCCTTCTCGGGTTCGCTTAATTGAGGAAGGATCTTTGCGGCGATACCTGCAGGGCAAGTCAGAATAACCCGGTCAAATTGGTTGAAAGTACTTCTTATCCCGGAGTCTGGCGGCTCTAAGTTTTGTTTTGGTGCTGCCGCAACCTGATTTTCTGTTTCCTTTTCTTTAGTCTCCGTGGACTCTGTCTGCTCTCCGGTGAAAATCCGGATCTTCCCATCCGATGACTTTTCAATTTTCTCCACCCGGGAATCGACCCTGATTTCGACGCCTTTATCCTCCAAAACCCCGCCAAATCTCTTCAGAACGCTTGAATAACCGCCGCGGACATACCCAAACATCTCCTTCTTCAATCCGGAATTCCGGGCGGCGTACATTCGCTGAATCGTTGCCCAGATAAAGGCGGCTGATGTTTCTTTATACGCTTCGCCGAGTTTTGCCTTGAGAAGCGGTTTCCATATTTTTTCGAACGTTTTCCGGCCGGAAAGCTTCACCAGCCAATCCCGAACCGTTATTTTTTCGAGCGCTTTCCAGTTTTTTACCCGGGATGCATAAAAAATAGTCGCACCGAGACGGATCTTGCTCATCAAATCAAGCGGCGGAAATTTCAGGAATTCCAAGGTGTTGGACATCGAAACTAGTTTGCCGTCGGTAAAAAACCCCGTTTTTGTTTCGACCCAATTGAATTCGTCACCGAGCCCAATTTCTTCCACCAGATGCCTTGTATGAGCATCCGAAAATAGTGTGACATGATAGTGCTTGTCCCACGTGATATCGCCAATCTGCCAGGCTCCCGCCAGTCCGCCGATTTCCGGTCCGGATTCAAATACTGTTACGTCATTCCCCGATTCGTTAAGACGCAGCGCGAGTGTCAAACCGAGAAATCCGGAACCGATGATGGCAATTTTCGACATTCAAATAATGCTTTGTAGTTAAATAGAGCTCGGATCCACCGTAACGAAACATCGCCGATGATAATCAAAGAAAAAAAAGGTTGGAGTTTGGATATTCAGAGGTTAGGCTTAAAAAAAATCATATCCCTTTAACCTGTTGATTTTCGATTTCGTATTTCAAACCGCAGCCGCAGGAAAGTTCTTGCCGTTCCATTCTCCCATCAAACTTATAAAAAAGTCGTCCGCATTTGCAGACCGCACCGATTGAACGCGCCGGGCTGCCGACGGCGAGATGAAAATCGGGCACCGATTTCGTAACGAGCGAACCCATCCCGATCATCGCCCAGCGTCCGATTTCGAGGTCGTTGCCGATAGTGCATCCGGCACCGATCGTGGCGCCTTCGCGGACCAGGGTTGGCAAAGTGTGTTCATCGGGTTCGGAAGGACGCAATGTTTTCAGGTCCGGCATCGTCGCACGCGGAAAACGGTCGTTGGTAAATATCGTTCCCGCTGAAATCATCACCCCGTCTTCGATCGTCACCGCCGCGCAGATGTAAACCATGGCGTTGATTTTTACGAGTTTTCCGATCCGGACATCATAAGCGATATACGTTTTCTCGCCGATGATCGAGTTTTCGCCAATGCTCGCACCTCGACGAATGTGGACATTGTCCCAAACGCTGGTGCCCTCGCCGATCGCGACTTTTTCTTCGATTATTGCAGTTGGATGGATTTTAGGCATTGGCTTTTGGACGGGGTTTGAGAACGGGAATCGATAACAAAGTATTTAAGACCGCTTCGACTGACATTATTCGATAAAACTATTTTGTAACTGCATCGCTCTTTTCAACCACTTTTTGCCACAGGTTCTGATTGAGCGACTTGTAGGCGGCTTCTATGACTTCAACCGAAGCAATCGCGTCAGACGGCTTGATAAGCAGTTCTTCGGTGCCGTTAATCGCTCCGGCAAAATTTTCGATCTTTGAGCGGAAGGCCCGGACCTTGTCGTATCCCTTTCCGAAAATTGTCCAACCCGGGTTTGAGTTGAGCTTATATTTGGATTCCTGCCAACCGACGTGCAGGGTGCCCCGTTTGCCGTAGATGCTGATAAATACGGGCAGTTCTTTATTGATACCCCAGGTCAAATCGACGCTTGCCGTTACTCCATTAGAAGTCTTCGCCAGCATTTTTACATTTTCATCGACGCCCAATTCCTGCGTCGAACCGGCGTCAACTGCCAGGACATCGGAAATCGGACCCAGGAAATACCTTATAATATCCACCGAATGGGTTCCGTTATCGATGAGCACTCCTCCTCCGGAGATTTTTTGATCGGAATTCCATCTGCTAGACATATCGATTTTTGCCGTAAATGCATTATCAAATTGCACCACATCACCCAAAACACCCGAAGCCACGAGAGATTTTGCTTTGATGACATCCGCTACGTAACGGAATTTGGAAGCCATCGTAAAGATAACGCCGTTTGAATCGGCGGTTTCATTCATCTTCGAGGCTTCTTCCGGGGAAAGACACAATGGCTTTTCGCAGAGAACGTGTTTACCGCGATTCATAAAGAATCCAGCGATTTCGGGATGCGTATTTGGCGGAGTTGAAACGATAACCGCATCAAACTCCGTGTTTTCAGAGAGGGCCGGGTAATCGTCAAAGCTCTTTGCGCCGAACGGTTCGGCAAAAGCATCGGCGGAATCTTTGTTGACGTCGGCTACCGCGACGAGTTCGCAGGATTTCGTATCCTGAAAAGCCTGAGCATACGTCTGCGCGATGCCGCCGGTTCCGATCAAGGCGAATTTTAGAATCTCCATAGTATTATTGCCGCGAATGAACGCCGGGCTTTTTAACAACGATCAACATCAGTTCCGTCGCGGAGGCGTTGATCGCCCGTTTAATGCTCAAATTCCTAAATTTCCCGTCGAACCCGGGATACGGCTTCGCCGATCGAATCCGCCAGATATTCAATATGTTCTTCGGTATAGTTTTCATTGATCGGCAAAACCAGCACATCGTGCAAGCCCTTCAGCGTTCCGGGAAATTTTTCGTCGGAGTAATCCACCGCTTCAGGCCTCGCGAGATTAAACGGATAATGGCTGTCGCCGAATGTGTTTTGTTCTCGAAATACCATACATTTGTATGCCGGTTTGACGACATAACGCGGTGCTGAGGCGACGTCGTATGTTCGCAGGGCCTTTGCCAGCCCAACCGAACCATCCTTGATTTTCCTGTCGTCTACTCTCAGGCAGAATTTCCAGTATGTCATCGTCGAACCGCGGGACGGCTTGTAAGACTCGATGCCTTCTATATCCGCAATAAGCCGGTTAAGCAAACCCGCCATTTTTTGACGCTGCGCTACCGAGACATCGAGTTTTTTTAATTGCTCAAAGGCGATCGCTGCCTGCAGTTCGGTCATCCGGTAGTTTAGGGCGATAAAATAATGGTCGGGATTTTCATCACCATAGCCCCAGGCCTTGTTGATACAAAGATACAAACGTCTTGCCAAATCGTCATCATTCGTGACCACGATTCCACCTTCCCCCGTGGTCATCTGCTTGCCCTGCTGAAATGAAAAGGCTCCGATAGAACCGATGGTGCCCACATTTTTCCCGTCAACGGTCGCCAGAAAACTTTGCGCCGAATCTTCGATAACCGGTATCCCTCTTTCGTTCGCGAGGTCCATGATCGGCTTCATGTCACACGGATTTCCGAATAAATGCGTGACAATTATTGCCTTCGTTTTCTCCGACAATACCGCTTCAATCGTTTCGGCCGTTACATTCAGGGTTTTCGGAGATACATCGGCGAAAACCGGAATCGCGCCCTGATAAACGATCGGCGTCAGCGCCCCCATATCGGTTACCGACGTCGTTATAATTTCATCACCCGGATTCGGATTAATGGCCGCAATTGCGACATGGACTGCCGCTGAACCCGAATTGCAGGCAAAAGCATGTTTGACCCCCATCTTTTTGGCAAAATCGTGTTCGAAAAGCTTGCCGTACTTACCCTTGGTCGTGATCAATGTTCCCGATTCAAGAACTTCTTTTACCGCGTTTAGTTCTTCGATGCCAAAGGATCTTCCGGAAATGTCCTGGTCATTTGGCAGGCTAATTTTTCTTGTCTCAATTACTGTTTGCATAACATTGATGATTCTCGCGAAATTAATCGGTTTATCCTTCATTCGGCCGATGCAGTTAATATTTTCTCAGATCCTACGCAGTATTTCATTCGTGGTTTCCTTCTGTTAAAGAAGTTTTAATAGCCTTGTTTTTCCTAAAGATACGGTCATTCGAAAGCCGGGTCAGGAGCTTTACGTGCCCGAATACGGTACGCGCAGTTTTCATTTTTGAAATCCCGAAAAGCCTGACATCGAGGACCGCCGGGTATTCGATTATTCTTCCTCCGTTCAAATCGAGTTTTCCGAGCATTTCCGCAACACCAAGAAAACCGGTTTCCCTGATATCCAAATCGACGACGGAACTACGGCGATAGACGCGGAAACAGCTCGTATAAGTTGAAAGTTTTGCGTTCAACGCCCTTCGGTAAAGCCACGACGCGCCTTTTGACAAAAACAACCTCCATCCCGGGACATTTCTGACGAGGCCCTTCCGGTGATACGGGGAAGCGGTGACCATATCGGTTCCCTGGCTGAGTAGGGGAATCATATTGACGAGTTCATGCGGATCGTATGTACAGTCACAATCCATCGAACAGACAATCTCGGTTTCGGCTGCCCGAATCCCGGTCATTATGCCGGCCGCAACGCCTTCGTTCCGTGAATGCTGAATAATCCGGTAATTGCTTTTGCTGCCAAACAGCGATTTCAATATTTTCGCGGTATCGTCGGTGCTTTTGTCGTCGACGAAGATGAAATTCGCCGAATAACCGGATCGAATCAACTCGGATTCGACATTTCGAAGCGTGTTTGAGAGATACGGCAGCGTTTCAGCCTCGTTGAAGCACGGAATCGTAACGGTTACCGGCTTGGTTTCTTTCGTTTCCGGCTGACGCCGGACAGCGATCCCTTCCTTTTTATGATGATTTCCTGCTTCAATCCCAGGTTCGGATTTTAGCCCCAGGTATTCAGCGATACTGCAAAACTCATATAGCCGGAGGTTTTCATTGATGATCCATTCCATTTTGTCCAGCTTACGGTAATGCCGTATCCGGTTATAACGTGAGGCGGCGGAAATTCGGGGTTGCTCCGGATCCAGTTCCCAAACGTGAAAATAAAATACGAAAGGCTCGTCATACCGATTAGCCCAGTCTCTAACGGCATGGCGCATCAGGGTGTAAGGTATCTGGCGGAAATAATTGCCTCCCGAAATCGGCAACAGCCCGATACCGATATTCCTGGTGGAATAAGGGAACTCCCATATCACTTTGCCGTCTTTGTGGAACTGGTGCGCAAAGCGTTTTCGTTTATCGGTCTTGCCGCTCGGTAGGAATGATGCGTCGTAGGCAAAATTCTCATCGGCCAGAATATCAAGCATTCGTTCGTCTTTTTCAAACGAGAGCTTTTCAGCCGATCGATAGCCTGCAACCTTCTTTCCGCTCGCTTCCTCAAGGATTCGATTTGATCTTCTGAGATCGCTTCGAATCTCTTCCGCAGTGAGCTGACGCATTGACCGATGATAGAATCCACGTGAAGCAATTTCATGCCCACGCGCTGCTATTTCTCTGATCAGCCCGGGATTTTGCTCGGCGATCCATCCAAGAACAAAAAATGTGGCCTTGGTGCCGCATTCATCAAGCAGATCAAGCGTCTTGACAGTATTAATCTCGTATCTCGGTTCAAAATTAGCCCAATTCCGACGTTGAATGAGCTTGTCGAACGCGCCGACATGGAAATAATCTTCCACCAAAACGGTCAGCAAATGTTTTTGGCTTTTTTTATCGTCTATCATTTGTGGCCGTTGAATTTATGGGCCGGTTGAGAGCGGCCGGCTTAGGTCTGAGAGAATTTTGGCGATTCGTCGGGCGCTTTTTCCGTCACCGAACGGATTTTGCACCTGCTTGACCGAATTGATCCAGGTTTCTGCCAAATAATTATCTTCTAACATTCTCGCGAAGTGGACCGGATTTCCGCCCACCAGTTTGGCGATTCCGCATCGAATTGCCTCGGGCCTCTCTGTGTTTTCGCGCAAGATGAAGACCGGTTTTCCAAGTGTCGGAGCCTCTTCCTGAACCCCGCCCGAATCGGAAACGATCAACCATGAATTCTCCATAAGGTGTACGAAATCCATATAATCAAGTGGATCGATTAAATGGATTCTTTTGTGGTTCGCCAAATATTCATCGGTGATTTTTCTGACGATCGGGTTTGGATGAACCGGAAAGATCAATGTCACGTTTTTCCGGCGTTCGACAAATTTACGAAGGACGTGGAGATTTTTCCCCATATATTCACGAAAACTCTCCCGCCGGTGTGTCGTCAGGAGAATACGTTTCTGTTCGGCCGTGTCTTCGAGCAATGATACCAGTTCTTCGCTGGGCTTAGGATTCTTTCGAATATGCTGAAGGGCATCTACAATTGTATTTCCGGTTACAAAGATGCGGCTTTCGCGAATCTGTTCGCGAAGCAAATTCTGCCGGTTTTCCCTGGTCGCGGCAAAATGAAACGTCGCGAGCTGCGAGGTGAGTTTACGATTCATCTCTTCCGGAAACGGACTCTGGATATCGCCGGTGCGCAATCCGGCTTCGATATGTCCGACCGCAATGTCACGGTTGAATCCCGCCAGCGCGCCCGCCAGCGTCGTGGTCGTATCTCCCTGCACGATAATAAGATCCGGGTTTTCCCGGGCCAGAATTTTATCGAGCGATTTAATCGTTTTGGATAATACCTGATTCGGAGATTGGTTGGCGGTCATGACCTTCAAATCGTAATCGGTCCGGATTTTGAAGACATCAAGGATCGATTTCAGGAGATCCGTATGCTGGCTTGAAGAAACAACCGTGGTATGGAAATGCGGTATCTTTTTGAGCTCATGAATCACAGGTGCGAGCTTTATCGCTTCGGGCCGCGTGCCGAAAAGCACGAGCACGTTTGCCGAAATGCTTATTGATATTCGGTTTTTGGATTCAAACGCGTCGGAATTTTCTGTATAGTTTTCCATTTAGGCGGCCGAATTGGTAATAACTTTTTATGACCGGTGATATTAAAAAATGTGGCAGGATTTTCCTGATGAAATTATTCACCTTGGTATTCCTGATCTTGATCGGGCCAAATCCGTCAATTTCCCAGGATTTCTTTTCGCAACGAATTCGCGGTCGAGTTTTCGATTCAATTGGCCTTCCGGTCAGCGGAGCGCGAATCAGTATAAAAATGCGATCGGGTGAGAATTCAAATTGCAAAACGAATCAGGACGGGAAATTTGAGTGCCGGGTTAATCCTAACGAGAACTTCGTGTTGTTCGTCAAAGCAGACGGCTTCACTATTTTACGTCGAAACTTTAATGACACTCAAGACTTAAATGAAGAATTCGAGTTTAGCCTGTCACCGGAAGTTGCCCGCGGAACGGTAGTCGTCACCGCCGGCAGGACCGAATCACTTGCCAATGAAACTCCTTGGAGTGTCGTTTCCCTCACAAGAAAAGAGCTGGAATCCACCGCTTCTCCCGCTCTCGATGACGCCCTCAGGCAAACAGTCGGTTTTAGCTTATTCCGGCGATCAAACAGCCGAAACGCCAATCCGACCAGCCAAGGGACTTCGCTGCGCGGCGTCAACTCTAGCGGCGCCAGCCGGACCCTGATTCTCTTTGACGACGTGCCGGTCAACGGTCCTTTTGGCGGGTGGGTTCAGTGGAGCCGTCTGCCTTCGATCGGGGTCGGTCGTATCGAGGTCCTTCGTGGAGGCTCATCAAGCTTGTACGGCAGTGATTCGATCGCCGGGACGATCATCGTGGTTCCGCGCGGCACGTCTAAAGCCGATGATGAAATAGTCTCAGCCGAATTCTATGGCGGAACGCAGAAAACCCTTTCCGGATCGACGTTTCTGGGAATCACCCGAAGCGGCTGGGCCGGCGATATTACGGCGTCTTCGTTTCAAACGATGGGGTACAGGATCGTTGAGAAGAGCCAAGGTGGTGCCGTTGATGACTTTGCCAACTCACGAAGCGACAACTTCAGCGGACGGATCACCCGTAATTTCGATGACGTGGGGAACATCTTTCTCCGGGCAACTTATTTCGGGGAATCGCGAAATAACGGCACCCCGGTTCAAATGAACCGGACACACTCACGGCAATTGGCATTTGGCGGAGATTTTGACATTTCAAGAGCGGTCAAGGGGATTTCGCCAAGGCTCGTGGACTCAAAGATTCGTTTTCGGATGTATGGCGGCCGGCAGGTATTTGACCAAACTTTTTCGGCAGTGGGTTCAGACAGAAACAGTGAGAATCTGGTCAGAGTTCAACGGGTTCCGTCACAAAGTCTTGGGATTTCCGTTCAGTTTTCAACCGTCCATAAAAATCATGCCCTTCTGTCGGGCGCCGAACTCACCGAAGTCCGCGGATCGAGCGATGAAACCGGGTTTTTTGGCGGTTTTGCGAGTACGGCATTGGGTTCGGGCGGAAGAGAGACGGCATCAGCGATCTATTTTCAGGATTTTATCCGCCTTGGCGAACGGGCGGTTTTTGTTGGTAATCTGCGTTACGATTCATGGGAAAACCGCCGCGCGCTAACTTCGACACGAAGGTTCGCAACGAATTCAACTACTACGACCGTTTTTCAGGATCGGGGTCAGACCGCCTGGTCACCCGGAGTTTCGCTCCTTCACCGGCCGACCCGCCGGATTTCGCTCTATTTGAATGCTTCACGTAGTTTCAGGGCCCCGACTCTCAACGAGCTATACCGCGGATTTCGCGTCGGTGACGTGATTACGGAGCCAAACGAAGATTTAACCGCTGAGCGGGCAAACAGTTATGAAGGCGGGATGATTTTCAGCACGCGGCAGACATTTTTCCGGGGAAATCTTTATCGAACCGATATTTCGGATTCGATCGCCAATATCACGATTTCTAATACTCCGGCTCTGATTCTCCGACAGCGGCAGAATGCAGGAAAAATCCAAATTCACGGGTTCGAGTTTGAGGCAGAAAAACGAATTCTTGATTTTAGATTTTCCTTTGGGTATCTTCTGGCGGCTGCAAGGTTTGCGGAGTTTCCGTCGAATATTGAAATAGAAGGCCTCCGGATTCCGCAAGTTCCGGTTCACCAATACACGTTCCAGGCAAATTACGGTAACAGCAACGGATTGAGCCTGTCGCTACAGGGGCGCGGCAGTGCAGGGCAATTTGAAGACGATACGAACACCTTCAGGCTGGAATCTTATTTTCAGTTGGACGCATTTGCAGCAAAACGGCTCAACCCAAAATTACAAATGTTTGCCGGAATCGAAAACGCGTTTAACTCACGCTATTCGGTTGGTAAAACCCCTGTCCGAACGATCAGTTCCCCTGTAAACGTGAGGGTCGGAATTCGCTGGAATTAGACCGGACGGTCTTTAAATCCCATAAAAAGTAATAAAAAAAGGAAAGAGGCGGCCAAATCCCGCCTCCGGTTGTTAACAGTTTCAAAGTTCTTACTCAGGATCGCCCTTACAATTCTCGCCATAAAGAGCGGGTTGTTTTGTACTGATTATCGGATATTTCTCTGCTTCGGCGTTTTTTGCCATCCACGGTTCATATTCCGGCGGATAGGACATATCCGAATATATTGCTTCAACCGGGCACTCGGGCAAACACGCATCGCAATCGATGCATACATCCGGGTTTATCAAAAGCAGATTCGGCCCTTCGTGGAAAGCTTCGACCGGACAGACCGCTGCGCAGTCGGTATATTTACAATCGACGCAGGGGTCAGTAACGATGTAAGTCATCTATAAATTCTCCTAACACTTCCAAAAAAAATCGAACTAAAAATTTAATACTCAAAGGGTAACTTGTCAAAGCGGGTTAGACAAGTGTTAGAATGCCTCAATATAACGCAATTTCGTGCTCAAAAAACTTATCAAAATCTTGTATGAAAAACATGAAATCAGATGAACTTGCTTTAGACTTTTTACGCGTTGCGGAGGCGGCTGCGATCGAATCTGCCCGAACGATGGGACAGGGTGACCGAAAGCACTCCGATCACGTCGCCGTTGAGGCAATGCGGGAGGTTATGGACACCGTTCCGATGCGCGGGAGAATCGTGATTGGTGAGGGCGAAAGAGACGAAGCGCCGATGCTTTATATCGGCGAGGAACTTGGTGGTCGCGGATATGGTGAAGGGGTCCGGGAGTCTTTTCCGGAGATCGATATCGCAGTCGATCCGCTTGAGGGTACGAATTTGTGCGCGCTGGGGGCGAATAATGCTATCGCAGTGCTCGCTGCAGCCGAGCGCGGTGGCCTTCTTAACGCTCCTGATATTTACATGGATAAGATTGTGGTCGGCCCATCGTGCAAGGGCGCTGTAGATATTGAAGCTCCGGTCAAGTTCAATCTTAAAGCAATAGCCAAGTCACTCAAGCGGGATATAGACGATCTCACCGTCATCGTTCTTGACCGGTCACGTCATAAACAACTCGTTCAGGATGTCCGCGATGCTGGCGCGAGAATCCGTTTGATTTCCGATGGCGACTTATCAGCCGGTATTTCAGCGGCAGTTGCAGGCACGAATATACACGCGCTGATGGGTATCGGCGGAGCTCCGGAGGGTGTGTTGACGGCCGCCGCGATGAAATGCCTGAACGGAGAAATTCAGGCGAAGCTGGTCTATGATCCCGAACGGCTGGGAGTCGACAAATCGAAGGTGCCCCCGGCGGAAGAAGTGATGGAGCGCTTAAGATCGATGGGTATCGATGATCCGAATAAGGTTTACAG
Organism: Aridibacter sp.; assembly: GCA_041576495.1. GTDB lineage: Bacteria > Acidobacteriota > Blastocatellia > Pyrinomonadales > Pyrinomonadaceae > Aridibacter. Next base: position 29,775 of record JBFGKW010000011.1, read on the forward strand.
TACAGATGATTTGGCACCCGGCGACCGCATTATATTCGCCGCGACCGGTGTGACAGACGGTTCCCTGCTGCGCGGCGTACGGTTCTTTGGGGAAGGAAAAAGAACGCATTCGGTGGTTATGACGACCGATACCAGGAATATCAGGTTTGTAGATACGGTACATGTTGAAGGCGGCCCTGACGCGGTGATCCGATTTTAGTATTTTTCCGGTGTTAAGTTATTTGAATACTGCGGATGGCAAAACTTTGACAACCGTCCTACAATAAAGTTTTTGACAAAATTACTACGGAGATTTTTTTTATGAGTTTTGCTATCAAGAATACGGATTCGGATTTTTCGAAGAATGGTTCTGGAACCGTACCCCCTGAGGATGGCGGTAAGCTAATAGTTTTAACTGCTCCCTTAACGGAAGCAATAGATCATGCCGGATACTTTATCCAAATGGCGATGGCATCGTTGCCGATTTGGCTCGAGAGCATTCTCAACCGCAAATATCCTGATTGGAGAAAAGTCGAGCGATACGAAGACGGGTCTGCAAAATATATGCCGGCCGGGGTCCGACTGGTTGAAAAGTCGCTTCAGCGGCAATACACGGCTGATCAGATTGTCGCGTGTTTTCCCGAAGACCTGGATAAATTTGTCGGGCCTAATACCCGGGTCGTTGCAGTTTCCACTCACAATCCTCTTGGTGTTACGTTTGCCGCGGGGGTTTACACCTCGATTTTCGGTTCCTCAAAAATGCCGATAAACTCCCATTATTCGCGTGAACTTTTTTCCCAGATTAAATCAAACAAGCATCGCGATAATTTTAAGGTGATCGTCGGCGGTTCGGGCGGTTGGCAGATAATTCAAACCGACATGTACGACGAACTCGGAATCGATTGTATCGTCGATGGCCGGAGCGAATCGGTTGACACGCTTGAACTTTTTGACAAAGCAGTCAAAGGCGAGGAGTTGCCCAAGGAAGTCGTCGTCAAGCATCCGACCGACCGTGACACGATAATGTTTCCGGATACCAGAACGACATTTGGCGTTGTAGAGATGACGACCGGTTGCGGACGCCGTTGTAAGTTTTGCGTGCCCGATTTGAATCCTCAGATTGATTTACCAAAAGATAAGATCATGGACGCCGTTCGGGCGAATGTCCGTGAAGGGAACAAGCAGATTTCACTGGCGACCGAAGATATGTTTATCTGGGGCCAGGTTCATACCGACACTCCGTTTTACTTTCCCAATCGCGAGGCATTGGTGGATTTGTACCGGGATATAGTGGAAACCCCCGGTGTTGAGCAACACGTGTTGAGTCATTCGACCATCGCTCCGGCCGTTGTCGATCCGATTATGATCAAGCAGCTGTCGGATATCCTTTTGCCCAAAAGCCCGATTCATTTTCCGTACCTGAGCACGCATCCTGAAAAGAAAGCGCTGGCGCCCCTTATCGGCCTTGAGACCGGTTCAATTTCGATGGCCAAGAAAGTAATGCCCAGCAAGGGCATCCCGTTTGCAATTGATCATTGGCAAAGCGTCGTACTTGAAGGGCTTAGGGTGCTCAACGAGAACAATTGGTTTCCAGCGATGACACTTATCGTCGGTAACCCGGACGAAACCGATGAAGACATCATGGCAACCCTCGATCTGGTGTATGAAATGGAACGGCGCGGGCTTTTTGCATTTCTCATTCCCTCGATTTTCACACCGCTTCACGACACGCGAATGGAAATGGAAAAGGGTGTTACCCAAACGAAACAGCTTTCCGAAATGCAATGGCAGCTGATGATGAAATGCTGGAAGATGAATTTGCGGCCGGGACAATACAGCTGGTGGGGACCGACCGCATGGAGGATTGGATCAATCGGCATGTGGCTTTACAAACTCCGAAAGCTCAACGGGCCGAATTTCACTTATCCGCTGCTTATGTTTTCGGGGGCTCTTTCAGAAAAACGTCTGGCCAAAATGGGCAAGATATATCCCGGAAAGCCGCTTGAAACTTTAAACCGCAAGGAACTAATTGCCACTCTTAGGCCGAAACAGCTTCAGTATTTGCGGGCTGACAACGGAGATCTGCCGGACGATTTCGTCGCTCATAAAAACGAGGTACAGACCGTTAGCGCTTAGCCGGATTTTCGTCAAGCAGGTAGGAGATGCCGAAAACGATTGATAACTACACTTCCCGGGCTGAAATCGAAGCGTTCAAGAAAAAGGCCTTCACAGTCTGGGGTGTAGTTTTGTTTTTGGTATCGGCATGGGCATTTCTGATTGTGCTCGCCCCGTTGGCAATGGGCGCCGGCTTGAGCGGTATTTCGGCCCCGATCTATAATTTTTACAGTTTTATCTGTCACCAGCTCCCCAGCCGTTCGTTTCACATCGTCGGGCATCAATTTGGGGTTTGCTCCAGGTGTTTCGGTGTTTACTTTGGACTCGTAATCGGGCTGCTTGCGTATCCGCTCTTTCGTTCGATCGACGATTTCCAACCCCTGCCGCGGGTTTGGTTGTTTCTGTCGATGATTCCGATGGCGATAGATTGGTCTCTGGGTTTTTTCGATGTTTGGGAGAACAATCACGTTTCCCGCGTGTCAACGGGGCTTATTCTGGGAATAGCCTGCTCGGTTTTTATCGTTCCGGCCTTGGTGGAGTTGTCAAATATGGCATTGGCAAAACAGCGTAAACACAAGGCCGCCTGACTTTCCTGTCAGGAAAACTGTCTCCCCGGTTAGTGCAAAATCGCATCAACCAACAACTTTGATTTATTGACTATTCGGAAAAAGAATAGCAAAATTAACGTTAATACAAGCATCGAACCAGCGGTATTAAAAGATGAGTTTTAATCAAACAACGGCGGTTGAACGGGCAAGGAAGGACCTTGCCGAACGTTTAAATGTCAGCGAATCCGAAATTTCCACGGTTTCAGTTAAAGAAAAAGATTTTCCCGATATGTCGTTGGGTGCGCCGGTAGACGACGAAATGTCGGCACAGATGATTTCAAGCGGATGGGAAATAATCCTGACCGCTGATAAAAAGAAACTGGAATACCGCGCGGACAAGTACCAACTCCGCCTGGTAAACCACGAAGGAACGAACAGGGTCATTGTTTCGTAGGGAAAAGATAGCGGATTTTCATCGGAACGGTTTTTTTGGAGTAAAAAAAATGAACAAGAATAACATATGGATACATATAGGAATTGCCGCGATTATTATTACTTTCGCCGCTGTCGCCGGGCAGATAAGGAACTGGCAGCCGCCGGTTTCGATGACTGACATCAGCGACGAACCGCTAATTCAACAAAAACCGATTGCAGTCACCCGTTCCAAAGCAGAAAATGAACCCGAAGTATTGGTGAGATTCCGTCCCGATGTGACGGTTGCTGACGTCAAAAGGCTGACGGCTAAAAACAATGATCAAATCGAAGACGAGATTGAATCGGTCAAGAACCTGTATTCGATCGATGATCTTGATAATTTGACGGCCGAGGCAGTGGCCAAACAATACAGTGAAATGACGGATCTGGTTGAGTATGCCGAACCGAATTTTGAAATCAGCCTGGATGATCCGCCGGGACCGTTAAAAGCGGGGAGTGATTACGATATAGCTCCGGAAGCGTCAAATTCGCCCAATGATCCCTTGTTTGGTGAGCAATGGGCGCTAAGCAATAGCGGCCAGAATGGCGGCAAGGAAAAGGCCGATATCGGTGCACTTAAGGCATGGCTGACGACACAAGGAAGCGAAGATATCGTTGTTGCAGTCCTGGATAGCGGTGTTGATTACGGCCATCAGGATTTAGTGACCAACATTTGGTTCCGGCCCGATGATATTCCTGCATATGTCGATGACGAACTCGGCACCATAAACGACCAAAACGGTTATAACGCGGATGCCAATACCGGAGATCCGATGGATCAAAACGGTCACGGTACGCATTGTGCCGGGGTCATCGGCGCAGCGGGCAACAACGGCACGGGTATTACCGGTGTCAATTGGAAAGTTGAGATAATGCCGCTGAAGTTCATGGGATCGGGAGGTTTCGGCACGACCAAAAATGCGATTGAAGCGATTAACTACGCGGTTGACCGCAAGAAGGCGGGTGTCAACGTTCGCGTGATTAATGCCAGCTGGGGATCAACAATGTATTCAAAGGCGCTGGAAGACGCGATTCGGGCTGCAGGCGAGCAGGGAATTTTATTTGTAGCTGCGGCGGGCAACAACAGTACGGATAATGATAAACGCCCCCATTACCCCTCAAATTATGATCTCCCTAACGTGATCAGCGTTGCCGCGCTCGACCGAAGCGACGGATTGGCTTCATTTTCAAACTTCGGAGTCAAAACGGTACACATCGCCGCTCCGGGAAAGGATATTTTAAGTACCTGGCTCAATGATCAGTACCGTGAAGCATCGGGAACCTCTATGGCCACTCCGCAGGTAGCGGGCGTTGCGGCACTAATCATTGCAAATGAACCGAAAATAATGGTGCAGGATTTAAGAAAACGACTATTAAGCTCGGTTGATATTCTCGATGTATTAGCGGGTAAGGTCGAGAATGCCGGTCGATTGAATGCGTCTAAGGCGTTGGGTGAGTAGGCAGTGAGCAAGATGGCAAAGAGTCGGCGCTTTCAGTCAACTCAGTCAACTCAGTCAACTCAGTCAACTCAGCCAACTCCCTGTGCATTATTGCAGGGATTCGTTTATAATGTTGACAAAAATGTAAAGATTACATTTTAAGCAGGATTAAAGATTTAGAGACGATGCCAAAAATTGCAGACATACAAGAGACGCCTAATCCGAATGCGGTTAAGTTTATTCTGAGAGAACCGGTCAGTTACGGTTCATCGCATTCGTTTGATTCGGCCGAAGAGGCTCAGGATGACGAACTCGCGAAATCTATTTTTGAGGTTGGGAATGTTGTATCCGTATTTTACATGGATAAGATGATCACAATCGAAAAAACACAGGAGGCGGATTGGGACGAAGCGCTTCCTGAATTGGCAGTGCCGATTCGCGCGGCTGAACCGGTTTCAACAAGAAACGGCAACGGTAATGGAAGTTCGGCGGAAGCGGTAGGCGGCGCGATCGCCGCGGCGGCGAGCGATGACCCGAAGATTTTAGAGATAAACGATCTACTCGACGAAAGAATTCGTCCTTACCTCGCAAGCGACGGAGGATGGCTTGAAATTTTGAGCCTTGAAGACAACACGCTCAAAATTAGATATCAGGGGGCTTGCGGAAGCTGTCCGAGTTCGTTAACCGGGACTCTGATGGCGATCGAAAATATGATAAAAGACGAGATCGACGAAAATATCGACGTCGTTGTGGTTTAACAATAGCAAAGGAATTTAAAAAACGATGTTTTACATACACGGTTTAACATCCGTGTTTGTTGAGTAAACCTCAGATCACACTCAATTTGACGTTGTCCTTCCGAAACTATATCTTGACATAAAAGCACCAAATTAGTCATAATTCTTAAGGTGGCATCAGGGAAAATGTCATCCTTTTCAAAACAGATTTTTCAAAATCACTCAAAACTACCAACCATTTTATAATCCCCTTCAAGAGTTGTGTCGTAAATGTACGGAGGAAAACAATTGTGAATAGTGAAGAACTCGAACAGAGCCTACGCGCCGAATTCGGGAGCTATCTAAAAGAAGTCCTTGCCGAAATGAAGCAGGACGTTTCTGAGTTTCAAGCGAAGATTGAATCAGAATTTGAAAAGCACCGCGCTCAACTCGGTAAGATTTTCGAAGACTTTTCAGCTAAAGCAGCGAGCGAGAAAGAACTCGACTCGAACTTTAGCGATTCGGTCACCGAACATTTAAAACTCGCTCGAGACGAAGGTGCGCGAATCACCGCCGCAGCGATTGCTGAAGCGGAAGAGATGCGAGAGGAAACAGAAGCCCCTGCGAATTTCGCGGATTTCCGGGATTCTATAAATGAAATAAGCAACAAAATAACTCAATCTGAAATCCTCAAATCCTTGGTTCACCATGCCTCGAAATACACTCCTCGGGGAGCATTTTTTATCGTAAAGAATCAACACCTGGTTGGTTGGAGAATCTTTGGCACAGAAGAGCATCCAAATCCCGAAATTATAAAGGAAGTCTATTTTCCCATCATCACGAAGACTTCATTGAGTGAATCGGTAGAATCATTGGCGACTGTCGAAAGCAGCTACGGCACCTTTCCAGATGATTCAGAATTTCTCGAAAAACTCGGGTTCGGAGAACCCGCCAATATGTATTCTGTACCGTTGGTCGTCAGGGGACGCGGAGTCGCAGTGCTCTATGCCGACCGCGGTGGAGACGGTGAAAGCGTAAATATTGAAGCCCTTGAATCACTGCTCCGAGTCGCCGGCATGAGGGTAGAAGTCTTGGCTTCCACCACCGGTTTCGTAAAAGCCCGGCAAGCACCCGAAGTCGAGGTTGACGAGGGACACGTGTCCGACTATGAAGAATCAGACGTTCACGAATCTGAATATGATTCGGCGGATACATTTGGACAGTATTCTCCTCCCGAACCAGTCGAAACGACGGATGACGTAGAATCCCCTGTTTCGGAAAGCGAATTTGAGCCGGTCGAATACGACGCGCAACCTGAAGTTGAGAATGATTCTTGGAGTCAGCCGACGCAGGACTTCACTTCGTCGGACACCGAAGTTGGTGATTATCCGGCTTCATACGACGCAGATGATGTCGCCGATGCAGACGAAGAACCGGCTTCTTACGATTTTGATGATGCGACACCTTCTTACGATGAGGAAGCTGCGCCTTCTTATGATGATGACGCGGCGCCTTCCTACGATGAAGATGCTTCACCATCATTTGACGAAGCGCCTTCATACGACGAAGATACGGCGCCTTCTTATGATGATGACGCGCCATCAGCATACGACGAAGATGCGGTACCCTCATATGAGGAGAGAGCGTTCTCGCCGGAAACCGATTTCGAAACCGATGTCAGCGAATCATATGACGACGACGAATCGACTGTAGAATATGACGTTTCCGATGCAGGGACCGATGATTTCGAATCTGCCCGGGAGCCGGTTCAGTTTGAAGATTCCCCGGACGAAGAACCGGGTTATGACGTCGAACCGCCCAGTTTTGAACCGGAATCCGAACCCGCTGGTTTTGATTCTCAGGAAGCCGGATTTGAGGAACCGTCCACCACTGGATTCGAATATGATAACGGCCAGTCGGACTTTTCCTTCCAAGCGCCGGTAGAAACAGTCGAATCGGAGGCCCCGGCGGAAGCTGAGGTTGAAGAAGTCGTCACATCCCCGCCGGTTCGTTCGCGATTTGGCGATAGGAATGTCGATCTTCCGATTGAAGTGGAAGAGGACGAGCGGCGCTACCATAATGATGCGCGCCGATTTGCGCGATTGCTCGTTTCCGAAATTAAGCTTTATAACGAGCAGAAGGTAAAAGAAGGCCGCGAATCCGCCGATCTCTATGAGAAGCTGCGGGAAGCGATTGACCGTTCACGTGAAATGTATGAAAAACGTGTCCAAGCGCCGGTAGCCGCGAAATTCGACTACTTTAATTACGAACTTGTAAACACGCTTGCGGAGGGAGACGAAACCAAGCTTGGTGGAAGTTATCCTGGTGCAAGTGTTTAAGTAGAAACGTGTCCAGAAGTGTTTGGCCGTCTGATGTAAAATCAGACGGCCTTTTTCGTTTTACTCGCGAGGGATAGTAAACGCAGGATTAGATTCCTTAAATCCGGAAACCGGAGCCCGACCGATTTCAGCGATTTGTCGATCCGGTTGCTTGCTTGTCCGGGCACATAACAATTCGGACACAATCGCTGAGGTTGAATTGAGTTGATGAGTTTGAGAAAATGTTGCAGTCTGAAGTGTGCAAAGCCGGCTGAGCAACATATGATCTCCGTTTGACCCTCACGTACGGTATTAATTCACAAGCAATTCTAAATGCGCCATAATTCGCCGGTTGATTAGTTTTCATACCGTGCAAATCACCCGATGAGTTAAGCATCAAACCCCCGGAGAATAAAGCAAAATAGTATGTTATTTCGTAATCATTTGCCGTTAAAAAACAACAGGATCGCAATCACCATCGTCATTGCCCTTGGAATTATTGTTTCATTGAGCATTAGTTGCAATGCTCAGCCGCCTGAGGAAGCTGCCCTGAGTTCACTCCGCCGGCTGACAAGAGAAGGAATACTCCCGGCGGAGGCGGTCGTGGCGGACATCGAAAGCCGTTATGCGGGCACGGCTACTGCCGCTTTGGCAAGATTGCTGCGTGGCCGAATCCGGCTTGAAAACGGTAATCCGGCCGGCGCTGCGCAGTTGCTTGATACGGATATTTTTGCTGATAAAACCGGCGTCGCGGATTATGCGCTATGGTTACGGATAAAGGCGCTTATCGAATCCAATCAGGATACTTTAGCAGAAAAGGCTTTTAACCTAATGCTGGAAGAGCATCCGGGTTCTCTACGGGTCAGGAATGCACGGCTGGTTTGGGCAGATCGTCTCCAGAAAAAGGGCGACCTTAAAAAAATGATGCCGGTTCTTCAGCCTCTGATTGACGCCGATGATCCTGACGCATTGATCCTTGTCGCTGCTGCGCACGAGAAATCTTTAAGCCCTGACCAGGCAAATGCGTGGTATCGGAGGCTTTATTTTTATGCCGCGGGATCAAAAGCGGGAGGAGCGGCCGAACGGTGGCTGACCGAACGCGGCCAGGTATTAACTCCCAAGACAAAAGATGAGATCTTAACCCGAGCCAACGACCTCTTCAGACGGGGGATCCATCAGGCCGCCGCCGCCGCATACGATGATGCGATCCGGATCTTTCCGGGGCAAATTACTCCCGGCATCCAATTAAGACGGCTCACGGCCCATGCCAAGGCCCGTCAAATGATTCAAGCCAAAGCGGCTTACAGCGCCATTAACCCTGCGGCCAAGGAGATTGAGGAAGCCCGCTATCACCTCGTCCTGGCATTGGCCAGAAACCGTTCCTGGGATGAAGTGCGAAGCTTGATTGATGAATTGCGGCAAAATAGCCCGAACAGTGATTGGACGCCAAAGGCGATTATTGACGTCGGAATGACAGCCCGGGATCAGCGCCGGAAATCAGACGAAGCCTTTTATTTGAAAACGGCGGTCGAGAATTATCCCGAGGCGATTGATGTAACGAAAGCGCAATTCGAACTCGCCTGGCTTGAACACCAAAACAAGAATTACGCGGTTTCCGCGAAAATGCTGATCGAGCATCTTGCCAGGTATGTGGATAAGGACAACTCGTACCGCGGCAGAGCCGGGTATTGGGCTGCGCGCGATTCAGAACGAGCCGGGATGATAGATGAAGCATGTGCTTTGTATGACGCTGTCGTTTATCGATACGGGTCAAATTGGTACGGCTATCTGGGGCTCGACCGTCTTTTGGCGCTAAGGCGAAACGGACGGTGCCAGAAAGCCGCAAAGTTTACGGTTGATTCGTTGGTCCCTAAAGCCGTGGAGAATTTAAAGGTAATCACCGTGGCCGCCGAGACGGCAACTGCGCGGGAGTTAGAGCGCGCCAAGAAAAGTGAGGAATTGAGTGTTATCGGTTTATTTGACTGGGCGATCGATGAACTCCAATGGGCGGGTAAGACGGCCGACAACAGTCCGAAGATAAATCTGGCGCTGGCAAAACATTTCCGGCTGAAGGGCGACAACGTCAGGGCCTTACTCGCGCTTGCAAAAAGTTATCCGGATTACGCGCAGATGTTTCCGGAAGAGATGGGCCGTGAAGAATGGGACATTTTTTACCCGCTGATACACTGGAATGACGTCAAATACTGGGCCGGTCAACGGCGTCTCGATCCGTATCAGGTAGCGGGCCTGATCAGGCAGGAAACGATTTTTGATCCCGATGCTAAATCGAGTGCCAACGCCTACGGCCTTATGCAGTTGCTCGTGCCGACGGCACGGACAATGGCGAGAAAGTACAGCTCTGTAGATTCTAACAGCATTTCCGGGCCGACTCTTTTTAACCCCCGTTTGAATATCGAGCTCGGAACGGCATATATGCGCGAACAACTGGATCGTTACGGCAGGATCGAATATATGTCGGTCGCGTACAATGCGGGTCCAGGCCGAATGGTCAGGTGGCGAAACGAGCTTCCTTCGGAAATTGATGAGTTTGTCGAAGAGATACCGTTTTCGGAAACGAGAGGATATGTTCAGGGAGTGATCAGAAACTCTGCCCAGTACCGTCGTCTATACGAACTAAACGGGAGTTTTAAGCCCAACGTCGGGAAGAGTCCGCTGCGCGCTCAAATCGATTCAAGACCGGCAGAAGAGTTTGCAAAAGAACATCCTGATATCGATGTCAGACGCGTAAAGACGGCCCGGGAGTAACGGTAATGACCGTTGGCAATTGATATTGGGAAATGGGTATTCGGTAATTAGTAATCGGGAAGCCGGAGACCGGCGGGTCCGGGAACTGCTGGTTCATTGATCACTCCTCACCGCCCTCCCCCAATTGTTTTGTCCATTCGATGTACTTTTTGGAGTCGAATTTTTTTCCGGTCGACTTTGACGTCATATATCGAATCTTGCCAAACACCGGCCGCTCCATCCAGGCGCGATCATGCTTCCCAAAACACCACAGGATGCCGGCGTAGGAATTCGGGTCCCGGCCGTCAAGACAATATTTGTTGTTTAGGTGTTCCATAAAGGCAAAAGCCTCTTCATAGTTTTTTGTCCAGGCGATGATATTTTTCCCCCAAAGCATTCGGATGTAATTGTGCATGCCGCCGGTTTTTACCATTTCCCGCTGGGCTGCATTCCATAGTTCATCATGGGTCCTGCTCTCTTCTAATTCTTCTATAGAATAGAGATAGGAGCGCTCGTCCGCGATATGTTCGCGCATCGTCTGACGAACCCAATCGGGCAGTGAATCGATCGAATCGTACTTTTGGTTAAATCGCGTGAAGTTATAAGACAGCTCGCGGCGGACTATCAATTCTTCGAGGAAGGCATCCTTGGCTTCATCCGGTGCTCGTGAATTCTTGACCGCCAAACCGATCTCCAACGACGAAAGGAACCCGAAATGCAAATAGGGACTCAAACGGGAAGTGCCGTCGATCTCAGGCTTATTTCGCATCCGGTGATACTCAGGCAAAATATCCCTAATGAATTTTTGCAGACGCAGACGCCCGTTTTCCGTACCCCCCGGATATGATCGGGAAGGTTTGACGGAATGATCTATTGAGCAGTTCGAGACAAGCATTGAGAGGTTTTGCGGGATGACTTCCGTATCGGGACAATCAACCGGCACATTCGATTGTCTATTTTTGATTTTCCGGATCGTAAGCGGAACGAAATATTCATCGAGCAGTCTTTTGATTTTCGGGCGGATCGTGTAGGCGGCGTATTCTTCCTTTTCAAATTTCGACATCGGAATGATGCCGTTTGAATCAACCGTATAAACAGGAATTTCGGTCTTTTCGGCGATCGCCTTGTTGTGCCCGGGAATGATAAAACACGGAAAATCATCGGTAACGATCAATGCTGCTTTGGCGGCAAGCTTTTTTACCGTTTGTTTTGGTGCATCCTTATCCGTCTGCAGATAAAAGACATAGGTCGCACCGAGATTTTTAAATTCGACCCGTTTTTGCTCGACGCCCTCGAGAATAAACGTGTGGATCCGATCGGAAGCCCACGGGTAGTAAAATTTTAAACCTTCATAAACGACGAGCGGCAAATTGAGCTCGTTTGCCTTTTCGATCGCAAAATCCAATGCGTGATTATCGTGGACGCGCTTATAGACCTGCATCCAATACAAGACGTATTTTGCGCTTTTGTTCTCCTTTTTGTCGTTTAGAAGTTGAACCCTCTCGCTTATCTGCCGCATTTTCCTGCCCGATTACGATCCTATCACTAAATTTCTCTCAATCTCGCGGTGAACGCAATTGAAAGGCCGAAACGCGACGGTGAAGGAGCGTCTTACCGTTTTGAACCCCGACCCTTGCGACTGGATCGCCTTCTTCTCTAAAGAATCTTCATCAGTATTTTTCGTTCTCTGGCGCCGTCGAATTCACAGAGATAGATTCCCTGCCAACGGCCGAGCAGCAACCTGCCGTTCTCAAATGGGATCGAAACGCTTGATCCGACCAGTGAGGATTTTATATGAGCATCGGAGTTATGTTCAAAATGCTTGAAGCCCTCGTAATACTGGGGGATAAGATTCCTCAAAAACAGCAGCATATCGTGCTTTACATCCGGGTCGGCGTTTTCGTTTATTGTTAATCCGCAAGTCGTATGTTGAGAAAACAGAACACATACACCGTCGCCGGATTGGGGTAAATTTTCCGAAACTTGACTCGTGATTTCCAGCAGCTCTTCGCGATTCTTAGACCGGACTTTGATCGTATGCATAAGGAAATTTACCACAGATGCAAAGAAATCACTGAGGTCATAAAAGGCAAACAAAGAAATTGGAAGCTTTGCCACAAACTCTTTTTGGCTCTCCTTTTTGGCACGGAGGGGAGCAGGATCGGCTGCACGGCGATAATATCCAAAGGAAAAAAGCCCGGACAACCGCCCGGGCTTTTCAATGTAGAAACAGACAATTAATTGCTCTGCTTCATCAGCGGAACGGGTAATGTATTCGCCTTGGCCGCCTGTTCCACCTTAACTTTGGGCATTAACTGACCGTGAGGCGCAGCTGTTTTGACCGCGATGTGCGGCGCAATGATCAACGCCACAATACTCATCAGCTTGATCAAGATATTCATCGAGGGACCCGATGTATCCTTGAACGGATCACCTACGGTGTCACCCGTAACACTCGCTTTGTGAGCTTCGCTGCCTTTGTACTGCATTTTACCGTTGACCTCGACGCCCGCTTCGAACGACTTCTTAGCATTATCCCAGGCCCCTCCGGCATTATTTTGGAACATTCCCATCAAAACGCCCGAAACGGTAACACCTGCCAACAAACCGCCAAGTACTTCGGGTCCAAATGTAAATCCGACTAAAATCGGGGTAATTAATGCAATGGCACCGGGCAGCATCATTTCTCTGAGCGACGCTTTCGTAGAAATCGCCACGCATTTATCGTATTCCGGTGTCGCTTCGTGCTCCATGATGCCCGGAATTTCTTTAAATTGACGTCTGACTTCTTGTACCATCGCCATTGCGGCTCGACCAACCGCCGCGATAGCTAGGGAAGAAAAGATAAAAGGAATCATACCGCCGACAAACAGGCCCGCAAGTACTTCCGCCTTATAAATGTCGATCGAATCGATTCCGGCCAGACCGACAAAGGCTGCAAATAATGCCAGGGCCGTCAGGGCAGCCGAAGCAATCGCAAAACCCTTACCCGTTGCGGCTGTCGTATTTCCCACAGAGTCTAAAATGTCAGTTCTTCCTCTGACTTCTTTGGGAAGTCTGCTCATCTCGGCAATACCGCCGGCATTGTCGGCAATCGGTCCGAAAGCGTCGATCGCAAGCTGCATTGCCGTAGTAGCCATCATTCCGGCAGCTGCAATGGCGACCCCGTACAATCCGGCGAAATAATGAGCGAAATAGATTCCAGAGGCGAGAACAAGTGTTGGAACCAACGTAGATTCCATACCGACCGAAAGACCGCCGATAATATTTGTCGCGGCTCCCGTATCTGATTGGCGGACAATCGAGTTAACCGGCCGCCTTCCCATAGCCGTGTAGTATTCGGTCACAATACTCATCAGAGCGCCGACAATTGATCCCACCAAGATCGCCAGGAAAACATCCGTGTTTGAAAAGTCGCGGCCTCTCAAGCTCATCTCCGCCGGAAGCATCCA
>JBFGKW010000012.1:0-43126 GCA_041576495.1 Aridibacter sp.
ATTTGAGCTTCGATTCGCTCCTGCTGGAACTGCGCAGTCGCCAGGTTTGCGTTCGCGGTCTTGTTACGTAATGGGAACGAGATCGTAAAGCCCGCAGAAAAAGTTCGCGTGTCTGCTTGAAAGACATTGCCTAACGCAGTCCCGTAACCGCCGACAAACTCCGGATTCAGGCTTCCGAACGTCCCGGCATTGGTACCCGCCAAACCGTCAAGCGCAAACGTTGTATTGAAATCGATCTGCGGTTTTACCTGATCTTTGAAATATTCAATGTCGATTTCATTAATTTCGCGCTGAAGATTCAGCCTCTGAAGTTCGGGGCGGTTGGCAACCGCATCCTTTACCGCGTCATCGAGGCTGACCGGGTCCATACTAAAGACTGGCGAATCTGTCGGAACAAGACTTTCAGACCAGTTTGCGCTATCCGTGTCCTTGAGAATCAACTGCTTGAGCACATTTTCATTGATCGAAACCTGTTGCGAGGCAACCAGCACGTCCGATTCGCGGTTGGCCAGCTCGGTACTCACTTCTGCTTTTTGAAGGGGAGCAGCGGCGCCGGCAGCGATCCGGGCTTCCACCTGACGTAAATTTTCCTTTGTCAGATTCAGGTTGGCGACGCGGTTTTGCTGATCCCTGAGCGCAAAAACCAGGTCCCAATAGGATCTCTGAACCGTCGAAATTATTTCGATCGTCCGCCGTCTGAAATCAGCATCGGATTGTGCAATTAATTTTCGCTGAATTTTTATTTGACGCCTATTTGCATCGATTCCCCGATTGCGAATGATCGGCTGGGTAAATGTGACGCCCAGCCGTGACGAGAACGAAGGATTCAAGGTCGAAGCGCTTGAGCTGGTCGTGCTTTTACTGTTGTTAAAAAACACGTTATAGTTCCCGCCGCCGGGTTTTATAAAATGCGTGAAATTAGTATTCGCGGACCACTGTGTTTGGGAAACCACTCCCGATGAACCCGCCCCGGAAAAAATGTTCGGCTGGGGCAGAATATTGTTGGTATAAAGCGGGCTGACGGTAACCGTCGGGTCATAAAAGCCAAACAGCGAGCGAAGATTGGATTCCGCGATCTTGACGTCGCTTCTTGCCACCTCGATCTCATTGTTGTTTTCCAGCGCCAACCGAATCGATTCATTTAGCGAAAGAGATCTTGTTTGGGCGGAATTTACGCCGACCCGAGAAAGGTAAGTGTTTCCGGCGGGTACCGCGGCGGCGGCCGGCTTCTCTGAAATCCCGGTATGAATCTCCTTATCGTCAGCGGGCGGGACGATTGCCGGTTTATCGGTTACGGCCGCAGCGTTGTTTCGCGCAACTTGCCCGTCAGCTGACTGGCCGTTTGTAAACGATACGGTAAAGGAAATTGCCGCTAGCAAACATGCGGCGGACATAAAAATGCGATATGAAAATCTCATTATTCAAAACTCCGGTTTTTGTGATCACCTATGTAAATCTTTGATGGCTATAACTCAAGCAAATAGTACGCTTGATTATTTCCGTTTGTTTCAGAAAAGATATCCGCAATTTTGGAAAAAGTACAATAACGACAGCGAACCGGTGGAAGTGCCCAGACTTTGAACTTTGATTTGTTTTAAGTTATCTTCAGTTCTTTAACATACAATTTTCGGGAGGAGTATTTAACACAATGGGAGTTAAGGTCGCAATCAACGGATTTGGAAGAATCGGGCGAAATGTAATGAGAACAGCACTTGACGACGACAGTATCGATTTCGTGGCCGTCAACGACTTAACCGATACAAAGACGTTAGCGCATTTATTGAAATATGATTCGGTTATGGGCAACCTCGAACACGACATTTCCTCTACCGCAAATTCGATTACGGTGGACGGCGACGAGTTCCGTGTGTTTAGCGAGCGCGATCCCGCTCAAATTCCCTGGGAGGAAGTTGGAGCGGAGATTGTAATCGAATCAACCGGGCTTTTCCGAGATCAGGCCACGGCCGGAAAACACCTCCGGGGGGCGGTCAAAAAGGTAATTATATCGGCGCCGGGAAAGGATCCGGATACTACTATCGTTCTCGGCGTCAATGAAAACGACTACGATCCCGATAGCCATCATATTATTTCGAATGCATCCTGTACGACCAATTGCCTTGCGCCGGTGGCCAAAGTGATTCATGAAAAGTTCGGCATTAGAAATGCACAAATGACGACGATCCACGCCTATACCAATGACCAACAGCTGCTGGACCTGCCGCATAAGGATTTACGCCGGGCCCGCGCTGCCGGGCTGTCGATGATTCCGACTTCCACCGGGGCGGCCAAGGCAGTGTCGTTGGTTATACCGGAGCTGGAAGGAAAATTCGAAGGGATTTCGGTTCGTGTCCCGACACCGACTGTTTCGCTCGTTGATGTGGTTATGAATGTCGAGAAGGCAACATCGACCGAGGAGGTCAACCGCGTGCTGAAGGATGCGGCCAATGAGGAATTAAAGGGCATCCTCGGATTTTCCGAAGAGCCGCTGGTTTCGATCGATTTTCGCGGAAATCCCCATTCGTCGATTGTAGATGCAGATAATACCTCGGTTCTTGATGGGAAATCGGTCAAGGTCCTTTCCTGGTACGACAATGAATGGGGATATTCGTGCCGCGTAAGGGACCTCGTAAAATATATTGCAAACAAGGGGATATAGCGGATCTCGCTTTATTAGACCCGTTTTAAGTGCCGGAAATACTCACCGGCACTTTTTTGTTCCGGCAGAGAAACTAGAAAAATTCGTCAGCGTGGGTTAGAATTTCGGCTTCAGCCCGAAAATCAAATGACATGAAAAAATTATCAATAAAAGACCTCGGTCTGAAGGGGAAAAGGGTCTTGATCAGGGTAGATTTTAACGTTCCGATACAAGACGGGAAGGTAGCGGATGACACGCGAATCAACGGTGCCCTTCCGACCATAAAGTATGCTACGGATTGCGGCGCAAAAGTGATCCTGGTTTCGCATCTTGGAAGGCCGAAAGGCGTATTCGAAGAGAGCTTCAGTTTGAGGCCGGTTGCCGAACGCCTCGAGGATATTCTGGGAAAAGATGTTCGGTTTACAAACGATTGTATCGGTGAGGAGGTAACCAAAACGATATCCAAAATGAAAAACGGGGATATTGTGCTGCTTGAAAACGTGCGGTTTCATCCGGGTGAAAAGGCAAACGATCAAGATTTTGCAGCCGAGCTGGCCGGACTTACCGAATTATACGTTAATGATGCATTTGGAACCTCTCACCGGGCGCATGCCTCGACGGTCGGAATTACAAAACATGTCGGGAAATCTGCCGCGGGAATGCTGCTTGAAAATGAACTTAAAATGTTGGGCAGAGTTTTGGAAGATCCCGGCCGGCCATTTGTAGCGATCCTCGGGGGGGCTAAAGTATCAGATAAGATTCCGATAATAAAGTCATTGATAGAAAAGAAGGTTAACAAGCTCTTGATTGGCGGTGCGATGTCTTATACATTTTTCAAAGCGATGGGATATACGGTTGGGAAGTCACTGGTGGAAGATGAAATGATGCCGACCGCTCTTGAAATAAAAAAACAAGCCGAAGACGCAGGCGTTGAATTAATTTTGCCTACCGACCACCAGGTTGTTGATTCATTTGATCCGTTAAATTCAAGGCGTGTTATGCCGATCGATTTTACGAATTCCGGGTTGGTGGGACTCGATATCGGCCCTGAAACGGCGGCCATCTTTGAAAAGGCGCTGGACGGCGCCAAGACGATAATCTGGAACGGACCAATGGGGATGTTTGAGGAAGAACCCTATGATCAGGGGACCTTGGCAGTGGCTAAGGCGGTTGCCAAAGCCACCGGCCTTGGTGCGTTTTCAATTGTCGGCGGCGGGGATTCTGTCTCTGCGATAAACCAGGCAGGTTTGGCCGGCAAGATTTCCCACATTTCGACGGGCGGCGGCGCAGCCCTGGAATTCCTTTCAGGAAAGGAACTGCCCGGTGTAGCCGCGCTTGATGATAAATAAAATAGTGTTTTCAGCTCACCTTCACGTATTATTGGCGTGCCGGGCGGCGTAGAAACTATTAGGAAGAGAGAATATGAGAAAACCGGTTATTGCAGGAAACTGGAAAATGTATAAATTGCTCGATGATGCGGTCGACACAGCGCTTGAACTCAAGCCTCTGGTCCAGAATGCGACACACTGTGAGGTCATAATTGCCCCGGTGTTTACTGCGCTTAAGACGGTTGCCGATCGGTTAGAAGGATCAAATATTCAAATTGCCGGTCAAAACTGCTCCGAGTATATAGAACACTCCGCCAATACCGGGGAAATTTGCGCCGATATGATTAAGGATTGCGGCGCAACATCGATTATCGTCGGTCATTCCGAACGACGGCAGTTCTATGGTGAGACCGATTCTTCAGTAAACAAAAAGACCAAAGCCTGTCTTCGGTTTGGGCTGCGCGCCATAGTTTGTGTGGGCGAACAGCTTGCGGAAAGGGAATCCGGCAACGCCCAGAATGTGGTGAAATCTCAAATAACGGGGGCTTTGGAAGGTTTGACAGTTTCGGATATGGAACGTATTATTATCGCTTACGAGCCTGTCTGGGCAATCGGTACCGGAAAGACCGCGACGCCTGAACAGGCTCAAGAAATGCATGGGTTTATCCGACGGGTATTGGGTGAAACACATGGAAGTGATACGGCCGAAAGGACAAGGATTCTCTACGGCGGTTCCGTAAAACCGGAAAATGCCGGTCAGTTGATGAGCCAGCCCGATATTGACGGGGCGCTGGTGGGCGGTGCAAGCCTCGAAGCACAAAGTTTTGCTAAGATCGTCAATTACAAGTAAATTTGGAGTAGTAAATTGGAAACCTTTTTGTACATTGTATTTTTTGTATCGTGTATCGTTCTCGTGATTTCGGTGTTGCTGCAGCCTGGAAAAACAGATGCCGGCGCGTTGTTTACGAGCGGCGTTTCGAGTGCCGCGCTTAACCCTAGGGGGACCGCGTCGGTTTTGTCAAAACTGACCATCGTTACGGCCAGTATCTTTATGCTCTCCGCGTTATTTTTGTCGATGCCCGCCTTAACCGGCAGGGTATCGGTTTTAGATACCCAGCGTGAGAACACCATTGCCCCGGCTGAGACTAACGCAAACAGCGCGGATTCAAATGTCAGTTCGGCACCGGCAGAGCAAAGCAATACGGGTGCGGCTAAACCTGAAGTTGAGAATTCCGGGACCGGCGAAACTAACGACGAGGCTGATAAGCCTGTTTCGAAACCGGACGCCAAGCCGCAGGAAAAGAAATAAACCGGCCCGATCAATCGCCGAGGTGGTGAAATTGGTAGACACGCACGCTTGAGGGGCGTGTGGAGCGATCCATGCGGGTTCGAGTCCCGCCCTCGGCACCAAAAAAATGCAAAAAAGGCTGACCTTCGGGTCAGCCTTTTTTGCATTTGAAGTCAAAATCGTTACGCCTCAACCAGACATAATTAGATCGGGTTCGGAGATGTAAAACAAGAACTAAAGCGGGATGTTCCCGTGTTTTTTCGGCGGATTCGTATCACGTTTGTTTTTGAGTAATGTCAACGCCCGAATGAGTTTTGGCCTCGTGAGCTTCGGTTCGATGACTTCATCAATGAATCCGTGTTCAGCGGCGACATAAGGGTTGGCAAACTTTTCTTCAAATTCCGCCTTCTTCTGTTGAAGCAGTGTTTTCGCATCGGTAGTTTCAATAAACTCGTTCCGGTACAGGATCCCGACCGCGCCGTCTGCGCCCATTACCGCTATTTCAGCCGTGGGGTAAGCAAAATTAATGTCGGTTCGAATGTGTTTTGACGCCATCACACAATAGGCGCCACCGTAAGCCTTGCGAGTGATCACCGTTATTTTCGGAACCGTTGCCTCGGCAAATGCATAGAGCAGTTTTGCGCCGTGACGGATGATTCCGAAGTGCTCCTGGTTGATGCCGGGCAAAAAACCGGGTACATCTTCAAACGTGATGAGCGGGATATTAAAGCTGTCGCAAAACCGTACAAACCTCGCCGCCTTTATTGAAGCATTGATATCAAGGACACCCGCCAGGAATGCCGGTTGGTTGGCAACGATTCCGACCGAACGGCCGCCCAGCCGGGCAAAACCGATCACAATATTGGGGGCGAAGTGTTCCTGAACTTCGAAGAAATAGCCCTCGTCGGTGACATTATTGATTATCTCGCGAATATCATAAGGTTGATTCGAGGATTCGGGAACGATCGTATTCAGCGCCTCATTAGCCCTGTCGATCGGATCATCAGTCGCTACAAACGGCGGGTCGTCAAGATTATTGGAAGGAATAAACGATAGGAGTTCGCGGGTCAAACGGAGGCAATGCTGGTCATCGTCCGCAGCAAAATGGGCGACGCCGGATTTCGAGTTATGGGTCATTGCACCGCCGAGCTCATCTTTCGATACTTCTTCATGGGTTACCGTCTTTATTACGTCCGGGCCGGTGATAAACATATAAGAAGTATCCTTGACCATAATGTTGAAATCCGTGATCGCAGGTGAATACACGGCGCCGCCCGCACACGGCCCCAAAATGCAGCTGATCTGGGGTACAACGCCGCTGGCGAGCGTATTCCTTAAGAAAATGTCTGCGTATCCGCCGAGCGAAACCACGCCTTCCTGTATTCTTGCTCCACCTGAATCATTGAGGCCGATAATCGGGAAACCCGTTTTCATCGCCAGATCCATAACCTTGCAAATTTTTGCCGCATGGGTTTCGGATAGTGAGCCGCCGAATACGGTAAAGTCCTGGGCAAATACGAACACTTCGCGGCCGTCCACCAGGCCGTGACCCGTAATCACGCCGTCCCCGTCGTAACGGCGCTCTTCCATTCCAAAGTCGCGGGACCGGTGTTTTACGAATTTGTCGAACTCCTCGAACGAGCCTTCGTCCAGAAAAAACTCGATTCGCTCGCGAGCCGTCATCTTGCCCTGCGCTTTTTGCTTTTTTACCCGGGCCTCGCCGCCGCCGGCTTCAGCCCGTTCGGTCTTTTCTTTGAGAACGTCCAGTTTGTTTTTGGATTCTTTGGTGGATTCCGGTTTCATAAATTAATTCTAGCTGAAAATGGTATTTTGGCAATTACGGGCCGATTGTTTCTTTCCATATGCTAATGCCGGATCTTGTCGCCAAATCAGAATCTATTGAGGACGCCGGTCGTTGGCGGCGCTGATCATCCATTAAACGGATCCTCGCGGTTCTTAACCAGACTGAGTAATTCCTCAAGGGCGATTTCCGTACGCTCTACAACTTCGGGCGGATAGCTATATTTGATGGTGTTTAACCTGAATTCCTCCCGGTCGAGGACTTCGAATGACCGGTCTTCGCGGACAACCACGTCAATGTCCAAGTCGACATAATCGATTACAGAATCCTCAAACGTCGGAGGAAGATTCAAATTGCAATAATAATTCCGAAACCTGCCGGAAGGTTCGTGAAAGCAAAATACATTATACCAGCGGTCAAGCCAGTAATACTCATACGAAACGGTCCCACGTCTAATATATCCGAGTTTAGAATGATTGACCCCGGATTCGAACTCACCAACCAAAAGAAGCCTGTTCTCAACCCGGTTCATCAGTTTCGCAGTCCACGACCGGTGGATGATGCCGTCATATTTTCGAGCGTTGATCGTTATAGGTTTCAATCTTGACCTTCCAAGCTGTAGAGAAATTTACGCAGGCTTTCGTTAAACGCGCCCGGATTTTCGAGATTCGAAAAATGTCCGGCGCCGGGAATGACGGCGAGTTGCGAGCGCGAAATGTTTCCGCTCATTTCCAATGCAGCGTCGAGATTTGTAACCTGATCCAATTCACCGAAGACCAGTAGTGTCGGAATGTCGATTTGCTGCAATAACCCGCAACTGTCGGCCCGAAGCGCCATTGCGCGGAGCGCGCCGATAATGCCGGTTTTAGAAGTGTGAGAAATCTCTTTGCCGAGCCGTTCCAACAGGGCGGGATTATTTGCCTTTGTATTTTCGGAAATTAGGTTGGGAAGCATTTTTTTGACCAGCGTAGAAACTCCAGCGGCAGCAATTTCTTCGATCATCGAAAACCTCGTCGCACGTTTTTCCGTCGAGTCCGCCGCGCAGGTCGTATCACATAAGATCAAGGCTCTAAAAAGTTCAGGGGAATTCCGGTAGAGGCTGAATGCGACATATCCGCCCATTGAAAGACCACACACGACCGCTTTTTCGATTTCGAGGCTTGTAAGGATTCGCTCGACATCGTTTGCCATGTCGTCAACCGAGTAATCTGATTCGGCGATGCTGCTATTTCCAAACCCGCGCATATCGGGTGCGATAACCCGGTAACCTCGCGAAACAAGCGATTCGATACTTGGCTTCCACATTGTTCTCGATAACGGGAATGCGTGAAGCAGAATGACCGGATCGCCATGTCCAAAATCATCGAATGATAAATCCATATCAAAGCTGGCTGCGATCTACGTTCAGATTAGTAAGCATTTTTTTGAGCAGGATAGGGAGCAAGAGCCGTTCGGTCTCGCTAAAGTCGCGTAATAATATCGATTCCAACCTTTCAAGCTGTTTTTCAACTTTTGACTGAATTCGGGCCCCCCGACCCGTCAGCCGGACATTCATAATTCGTTTGTCGTCCGCAGATCTTTCCGAAGTTACGAACCCGCTGTCAGCCAATTTTGAAACCATTTTGTTCACGGTAGGCGCCGACACGCAAAGTTTCCTGACCAGATCGGCCTGACTCTGTGAGCCATTTTCCCAGAGCGCCACCAGGACCTGGGCCTGCCCGGCATGAAGTCCGATCTCGCACATCAGTTTCTCATTAGCAATTCGGTTGGCAACTGCTAATTTCGAAAGAAGTGAATTTATCGGCGCATCCATATGACTAGCGTTTCCTGATTGACTTTTCTTTAGCCGGCTAATAAAATAATCATGAGGTAGCTAAAAGATATATAATTTAGGCCAATTAAACAAACGAGATGGGGAAGAAAATGAAAGAACGGAAGATTAAAAAGATCATCGAACCGATGGTTACATCTGATGGCGCCGGTGTAACGCTTAAGCGCGGGATTGCCAATCCGGAGTTGAGTGATTTGGACCCGTTCTTGTTGTTTGACCATTTTGGTTCGGATAATCCCGACGATTATATTGCGGGGTTTCCGATGCATCCGCACCGTGGAATTGAAACAGTTACATATATGCTTAACGGGGTCATTAAGCACCGCGATTCGGGAGGAAATGAGGGAGTCATATCGAAGGGTGATGTTCAGTGGATGACGGCCGGCAGCGGGATAATGCACGAGGAAATGCCTCAAATTCGGGAAGGGAAGATGGAGGGATTTCAGCTGTGGGTGAACCTCCCGGCAGCAAGCAAGATGATGAGTCCGCGCTATCAGGAATTCAGGGCGGACGAGATACCGTTTGTGAAACTCGATAACGGGATTCGTATAAAGGTGATCGCCGGGGAATTCGCCGAAACGCGCGGGGCCGTACGGGACATCGAAGCTGACCCGGGTTATCTCGATGTTATGGTTCCCGCCGGACAAACATTTTCGCATACTGTCTCCGCTGACCATGCGGTATTTGCGTATTTATTTGAAGGGAGCGCGTCATTTGAGTCTGATAACGACGATGAGATGATAAACGCGCCGAAACTGATTGTCTTTGACGACGGCGATCTGGTTACGATAAGGGCGCGGGACGGGGGCGCCCGGTTCTTACTTGTTTCCGGCAAACCGTTTGCAGAACCGATCGCGCGTTACGGTCCGTTTGTGATGAATACCCGGGAAGAAATTCAGGACGCACTAGCAGATTTACAAAATGGCACCTTTGTGAAATCTTAGGGAGATGAAATCCAATAAACACCGATCATTGACCATTGAAAAAAGCATTGAGTATCAAGTAATTTCCATTCTATGAAAAATGAGGAGTTTGAAGAGCGCAAGGCAAACCTAAGGCGGATAAGGGATAAATTTCTCCGGTTCCACAAACTGCTTATGGATTGGGAGCGGTCGGTTTACGAACGGGAATTCGGGGTCGTGTCAAGCGGGAAGTTTTTGGAAATGCTGCTTGGAAATCCCCGGTTTGCATGGCTCAGAACGATTTCCACGCTGATTGTTCGGATCGACGAGTCATTTGACCTTGATGACGGGTTGTCAATGGAGATGCTCGACGGATTTTACGAGGAAACCGGAAATCTTTTTGACGATTCTGGCGAATATCACGAGTTTAAGATCCGATTGAAATCCGCGTTACTTAAGAATCCAGAAATTGTGTCACTCAGGGACTCGATTGTCGAGCTTCTCGATTGAAGGACACGGGTAAAAAGTCGGATTTATTATATATTGGAATCCAGCCTTAGAACGGTGGCATCTGAAAAGCGTCACCCGAAAACGGTTTCGGACCCGGGCTTTCCCAAATCCGAAACCGAGAATCGGGGGAGGAATTGTTGTGAATCGTCAATCCCGGCCGCTTTTTTTCCAGTCCGACAAAAAGGCGTCCAGACCCTTATCGGTCAGCGGATGTTTTACTATTTTCTTCAAAACACCGAAGGGAACCGTAGCTACATCTGCCCCGGCGAGCGCGGAATCGACAATATGCATCGGATGGCGGATGCTGGCCGCCAGCACTTCGGTTTCAAACCCGTAGTTGCTATAAATCTGCACGATGTCTTCGATGAGCTGCATCCCATCCTGCGATATGTCGTCGAGTCTGCCGATAAATGGTGAAATGTAGCCCGCTCCCGCCTTTGCGGCGAGGAGCGCCTGAGAAGCTGAAAAGCATAACGTCACATTTACTTTTGTTCCTTCATCCGTAAATATACGGGTCGCTTTCAGTCCGTCCCAGGTAAGAGGACACTTGATAACGACATTATCGGCAATTTTTGCGAGCTCGCGACCCTGCTCAAGCATTCCGGCGGTATCAATCGCGGTGACCTCGGCTGAAACGTCGCCCGGAACGATATCGCAGATCTCGGCGATCCGTTTCTTAAAATCGATATCGCCCTCTTTCGCGACCAGTGAAGGGTTCGTCGTAACCCCGTCGATTAATCCCAATTCGCTTGCTTCTCTGATCTCGTCCAGATTTGCAGTATCAATAAAAAACTTCATTATGTTCTCCGTAAAAATTATTTAATAACCGTATTTCGTAAAATACCAATGCTCTCAATTTCAATCTCGCAAATATCCCGCTCGGTGAGTTTTGAAACCCCGGAAGGGGTGCCGGTGGCGATAATATCTTCCCGATATAAAGTCATTTGTTGTGAAATGTAACGTATCAAAAACGGAATATCAAATATCATTTGCGACGTCCTTCCTTCCTGCTTGATTTTATTATTGACGCGAGTGATTATTCGCAGGTCCGTGACATCGGTATCCGTCTCGATAAACGCACCTACGGGGCAAAACGTGTCAAAAGACTTGGCCCGCGAAAACTGACCATCCTTTTTTTGAAGATCCCGCGCGGTGACGTCGTTGAGGCAGGTATAACCCAAAACATAATCGAGCGGATCTTCGGTCTCGCCCAGGTCTTTACAGGTGCGTCCGATAACGACCGCAAGTTCACCTTCGTGTTCGACTTGGACTGACTGCCGAGGCAAAACGATGTTATCCTCGTGAGCGATAATTGCCGAGGGCGCCTTTAAGAAGAGCAGCGGTACTTTGGGCACAACGTTGCCAAGTTCCTTCGCATGGTCAGCGTAGTTTCTGCCGACACCGACGATTTTTGAGGGGGTTACCGGCGGTAAATACCTTACATCTCCCGGGTTGACAGGGGAAGAAGACCCGGGAATCAGGCGGGGATTGCCCGCTCGATCAGGAACCCAGTCCGCCGGAATCAACGCTTCACCCTTGAGGATTCCGAATGATTCGTTTTCGCCGATTAAAAATTTACAGAACTTCATTTAAACTAAAATGCCGTTTCGGAAATAGTTTCGGATGGTTCGCTAACGTTTCCATACCGGTCGATAGCGGTCAAATAATAAAAGTAGGTTTTGCCGGGCCGAACCTTGGTATCCTGAAACGTATTCGTCAGAAGGGGCGAAGGCGTCAGTAATTCCCAATCATCCTTTTGAATTCCGGAATCGGTGGTACGGTAAATCCGGTAACCGGTGACATCCGTTTCGACGTTGGTGGCAAAAAAGATCGAGATCGCGTTTGGAGACGCGGCAATCGTAATCGCCGAAGGCGGCGACGGCGGGAAGGTGTCGATCGGTGTAATTGTCAAGACGTTTGACGCGGCGCTTTCGATCGGGAGACCTCCGCCTCCAAGCGAAACCGTTCGCACCGAATATGAATACCGGGTATCGAATTCAAAAAAATTATCCGCAAATGTCGTCGACGGAATGGGCGAGTTGTTTAGTTTCTTAACTTCAGATAGATCATCCGTGATGCGATACACATTGTAACCGAGAATATTTGGCGGAACCGAACCGTCTTCATTCTTATCCGGGGCAATCCAGCTGAGCGTAATAGCTTCCTGCGCGACCAAACCCGTCAAAGATTCCGGTCGCATGGCAATTTTCGAGGTCGGTTCGATCAAAAAGAAGTTTGAAAACGCGGCCTTTTGGCCGGAGGCATTTACAAATCTTATCGCATAGCGAAGGCGGGCCGGCTGGCCGGAGAATTGAAGCGTGTCCGAGTATTGCTTTTCCTTTAGCGAAAAGTCCGAATCCGTCAGCGGGATCGACGCGATCAACGTGCTGTTTGATGCGAACTCCTCTTCGGTTAGCGATAACGGCGCGTCGAGCGGTTCTGCCAACCTGTAAACGTCGGCCCGGCTGATATTAAGGGCACTCGTGCGTCCCGCGTTTCGGGCCGGCATTTGCCAGACGAGCGTGATTTGATTACCGATCTGCGTTCCGGAAATTTCGACTGTCTGCGCCACACGTTCGACCGGCGGAAGAGGGGGCTTGCGTTTTCCGCAGCCGGCTGCGAATCCCAGACAAACAAAAATCACGGCCGTTAACGCGTGTTTAAGAGAAACTGCGGTTGGATTAAACAGCTTAACCCGATTAATAAGCATTCGTATAATTACAATATGTATTGTCTTAAGTTTTGATCTTCTACGAGCCCTTCAAGACGCTCCCGTACAAACGCGGCGTCGATGTTTTGGTGCTTCTCCTTAAGCTCGCTTCCCTGAAAACTGATCTCCTCCAGCAAGTTCTCAAGAAGCGTATGAAGTCGCCGGGCGCCTATGTCTTCTGTGGTTTTATTTATTTCGACCGTCATTTCCGCAAGCGCGGCGATGGCGTCTTCGGTGAAATTAAGCTCAATGCCTTCAGTATTAAGCAGTGCTTGGTACTGCTTAATAAGCGAATTCTTCGGTTGTATAAGAATGCGCTTAAAATCATCCAATGTCAGTGATTCGAGTTCAACCCGGATCGGAAACCGTCCCTGCAATTCGGGAATCAAATCCGAAGGTTTTGACACATGAAATGCGCCGGCGGCGATAAAGAGAATATGTTCGGTGCTGACCATTCCGTAACGCGTGTTGACCGTCGTCCCTTCTACGATTGGAAGCAAATCTCGCTGAACACCTTCACGCGAGACATCCGGACCGCTGCCGCCTCTCTCCCCGCCGGCAATCTTGTCCAACTCGTCCAGGAAGATAAAGCCGGACGACTCGGTCCTCTCGATCGCCTCGCGGGTAATTTGGTCCATATCGATGAGACTCTCCTGTTCTTCGCGAAGCATATAGTTTCGCGCTTCCGAAAGCTTCATCCTCCGGCGAACGGTTTTTGCCGGAAACAAATTTCCGAACATGTCACCGAGATTCACGCCCATATCATCCATTCCCTGACCACCGACGAAGTCAATCATCCGGCCCGACCGGTCCTGGGTCTCGATTTCAATGACCCGGTCCTCGAGTTCGCCATTTCTGAGCTGCGTTCGGAGTTTTTCCCTGGTGCGTTTGAGGTTGGGTTTTTTTGTCTCATCTATAACATCGATAGCATTCTCAGAGTCGAATCCATCGTATGGCTCAGAAGAAGGCAACAGCGAATCTAGGATATCTTCTTCAACATTTTGTTCCGCTCTTTCGCGGACATCTTCAAACGCCTTCTGCTTTGTCATATCGATCGCCACGTCCGTAAGTTCACGGACCATGCTCTCGACATCACGGCCGACATAACCGACTTCGGTAAATTTCGAAGCCTCGATCTTTATAAAGGGTGAGTTCGCGAGATTTGCCAGTCTGCGTGCGATCTCGGTTTTTCCGATTCCGGTTGAACCGATCATCAGAATATTCTTAGGCAATACATCACGGGCGATTTCGGGGGGCAGCTTTTGCCTACGAATCCGGTTTCGCAGCGCAACGGCTACCGCACGCTTTGCGCGGTGTTGTCCGACTACATATTTATCGAGTTCGGCGACGATTTGACGCGGTGTCAGATCGTCGAGCTTTGGTTTTTGCAGGAGTTCTTTTATTTTTCCGCCTAATGAAATAGCCATACTAATTTAATAACCAAATAATACCGATCGGTTGTCCGGTCAAATTCATATTTCCTCGAGCACAATCTCAGAATTTGTATAAATGCAAATCTCGCTGGCGATCGTCAACGATTGTTTTACTATTTCCTTTGCCGGCATTTTGGTATGGGCCAGCAGCGCCCGGGCCGCAGCGATCGCATACATGCTTCCCGAACCGACCGATAATATTCCTTCATCGGAGGCAATTACGTCTCCTTTGCCCGATATCAAAAAAGCGTCCTTTTTATCGGATACGATCATTAACGCCTCCAGGTGCCGCAGATACTTATCCGTACGCCAGTCTTTGGTCAATTCGATGGCGGCCCGTTCGAGTTGACCCTGAAACTGTTCAAGTTTTGATTCAAACCTTGTGAGAAGCGTAAATGCATCGGCCGTAGCGCCGGCGAATCCGATCAAAACCTGGTCATTGTGAATCCGACGCACTTTTCGCGCGTTCCCCTTAATAACGGTTTCTCCGAGGGTTACCTGTCCGTCACCGGCCATCGCCGCCTGACCGTCGCGCCGCACATAAAGCACGGTTGTTGAGCGAAGAACAGGCAGGTTATTTTTATGTTTCATAAACTTTAGATAGATGATAAATCTTTAATATGAAATGCTCAAATTGACAGATGCCCACAATATGTCTGAACATATTCAGGTGTCACCCGCGGCTCTAAAATCCGGCAGTATCCTAAAGCGGGAATTTGAAATTTTTTGGACCCGGATTA
Organism: Aridibacter sp.; assembly: GCA_041576495.1. Lineage (GTDB taxonomy): Bacteria > Acidobacteriota > Blastocatellia > Pyrinomonadales > Pyrinomonadaceae > Aridibacter. Next base: position 15,179 of record JBFGKW010000012.1, read on the forward strand.
GAAACTTTGGATTTCACAGCGAGTGATTAGCCTAAAGTTTGGGTTCTAGTTTCTTTTTGCCCAGGCGCCTTCAATCAAGGGGCGGTAATATTGGATCAGCCATTCGCTCTTGTTAATTAATGTAAAACCGAAGCATAAATCAGATAAACATGGCAGCAAATAGGGTTAAAGTTTCAACCGGACTTGAAGTCTTGCTACATCAAAAGCGTGACCGGATAAAGGGGATGCGAGTCGGATTGATATGCAATCAAGCATCCGTTGATCACGGTTTTAACCACGCGGCCGATCTGCTTTTTGAAGATACCGATATCAACCTGACGGCGTTGTTTGGGCCGCAGCACGGAATCCGGGGCGACGTCCAGGATAATATGATCGAGACATCGCATGGAATTGATCAAAAAACGGGTCTTCCGATCTACTCACTTTACAGCGAGACGCGGGAGCCGACCGGGGAGATGCTGAACAACGTTGATGCACTCGTTTTTGATCTCCAGGATATCGGTGGACGGGTTTATACCTTCATTTATACGATGGCCAATGCGATGTCGGCATGCGCCAAATACGGTAAGAAATTTTTTGTCTGCGACCGGCCAAACCCGATAAACGGTGTCGGCGTCGAAGGAAGTCTTCTGGAAAAAGGACACGAGTCGTTTGTTGGTCAGTTTCCGATTCCGATGCGGCATGGAATGACGGCAGGCGAGCTGGCTAAACTCTTTAATGACGAGTTTGGAATCAATTGCGATTTGGAAATCATCGGGATGGAGGGTTGGAGCCGTGGCCTTTACTTCGATCAAACGGATTTAAGCTGGGTTGTTCCGTCGCCGAATATGCCCACTGTTGATACCGCAATCGTATTTCCGGGGACCGTGTTTTTTGAAGGAACCCGGGTGTCGGAAGGACGGGGGACGACCCGGCCGTTTGAATATATCGGGGCCCCGTATATCGATCCCTGGGATTTTAGCGACACCCTACAGGCTATCGGGCTGCCGGGGGTGATATTCAGGCCGACTAGCTTTTTGCCTACATTCCAAAAGTTTCATAATGAAGTGTGCGGCGGTGTTTTTGTTCACGTTACGTCGAGAGAAATATTTACACCGGTCATCACGGGTGTTGCGCTGGTCAAAGCGGTTTTTGATATGTATCCGGATGAATTTGAATGGAAATCGCCTCCGTACGAATATGTATATGACCGTAATCCGTTTGATGTCATCGCAGGATCGGTTAGATTAAGGGAGTCTTTTGAGAATGGTGATGCGATTGAAACGATTAGAGAGCATTGGCGGGAGGACGAACAGCGTTTTTCGAAGCTCCGGGAAAAGCATCTGTTGTACGGCGACTAAGCGAGTTGCAATAATAGTTTAAGTAAGAGGCAGATTAATTTACAAAGAAGGTTATGGATAATCCATTTTTCATTGGCTTGATATCCTGGTTTTTGCCCGGATATGGACATATACAACAGGGACGTTGGCGACGCGGAATAATAATCGGGATAACCATCTGGTCAATGTTTGTGATCGCAATATTGAGCGGGGGTGCGTTTTACCCGGGGTTTGAGTTTGAGGACGGGGCGTTGCTCTATCTGTTGAATACTTTTGCCCGGCTCGGTAACGGACTCGGTGCGCTGATCAGCATGTTCCTGGGCAGCAGCGCCCCGGAACACGTGGCCTCGTGGGCGACTTTCGAATATGGCGGGCGTTTTCTTGAAGTTGCAGGATTGCTGAATTATCTCGCAATTATAGATGCGGTGGATATTCAATCGGGGAGGAAAGAATGATCCATTTCCTGTATTTGTTGGCATTTGCGGCGCTGGTCGCGACGGCGTTTGGGGCTTTTGCCGTGGGAAGCCTGCGGGAAAAGCTGCTTTACGGGCTGAAGGTCTTTGCTCAGTTTATCGGAATCAGTCTCGCACTGGCGTGGATATTCTATTTTATCCCCTGGTAATCTATGGCCCTAATCGAGACAAAGGCAATCGTTCTGAGGACCTATGATCTCGGAGACGCGGATAAAATCGTGGTCACTTTGACTCAGCACCATGGTCTGGTCCGCGGCGTCGCAAAGGGCGCCAAGCGCCTCAAGAGTAAGTTTGGAGGAACACTCGAGCCATTTTCTATTGTCCTCGTTACCTATCTGCAGAAAGAAGAACGCGAACTGGTAACTATTCAACATATCGAGTTGATAAGGTCTTTCTTTAAGATTGCCAGCGAACCATTGTTTCTCCAAAAATTCGCCTATCTGGTCGATTTGCTGGGTGATTTTGCACCACCCCACGAACCAAATGAAAGACTCTTTAAGATGGCAAAAATATGTCTGGAAACGGCTGCGGAGAGTTCCCTAAACATCGAAAGTATTGCGTTTTACTTCGAGTATTGGATTCTCAGGTTAGGTGGTTATTTGCCGGACTGGGAACACTGCGGATCTTGCCGGCGGGAATTTGTCGAATCCGATTTGTCCCGACTCCAGTTGGATTATTATGTTAACTGCGCCGGCTGTAACCGCGACGCAAAGAATCCGATAATCAATCCAAACCTACGGGAGCTTTTTAACATCACTAAAAAGTACTCTCCGGCGCGTTTCGTGGAATATGCTGCCGGCAGGAATGTCGAACTTATTGAATTATCCGGGATACTGAAATCGATAATTTCGCGGATTCTGGACAGGGAAGTAGTAATTAAAAAGTCGTATCTGCCGGGTCCCGGTAATTAGATGATGAGACGTTCGAGCAATATCATTTCAAAATATGTTCTACAGGCGATATTGCCGTACTTTGGGTTGATTTGGCTGCTCCTCAGCGTGATTCTTTTTGTCCAGCAATCAGGGCGTCACTCAGAGCTTTTGTTCAGCGCTGCGATTCCCAATTACCTGATTTGGGAATTAACCATTGCGCTGATTCCAAATGTGATCGCATTTACGTGTCCGGTGGCTGCGTTGGTCGGTGTAATAATCGGTCTCTCGAGAATGCAGGGAGACAGCGAAATGGTCGCCCTCAGGGCCGCAGGTGTCGGAAAACTTCAGATCGCCGTGCCGGTAATCCTCCTCGGTGCGGCACTTTCGGCGTTTGCCTTTTTTATTAACCTGAAGGGTGTTCCGTTTGCGGCGCAGATCGTTCGCCGGGTGGTTATTAAAGCGGCGCTTCATAAGCTGGAATCGCCGGTCGAACCGGGAACCTTTAACACTGAGATCACTGATTTTACGATCTTCGTAAGAAACGGAAATGATGAGACCGGTAACTGGGAAAACGTATTTATTTATCATGAACCCGGCTCGGGAAGTAACGGCGTAAGTCAGGTGCGTCTGATAACGGCAAAAGAAGGGCGGATCGATTCCGGCGGAGACGATTCTGAAATCGTTTTAAGCGGCGCCGATGTAACAACGCTCGAAGCGGGGAGTAAACCGAAGATAGCGTCAGAGCGAGTTCGCGAACTCCGTCTGGTTGTCAAAACGAAGCGGGCCGAATTGGTCGACCGCCTGTCTCAAACAAAAGAGACGCCGGAAGAAATGGGCCTGCTCGAGTTGGCCAGATACGCTGACACGGTAGAGGGAAGTGACAGGACCGAGGCTCAAATATTGTGGCAGCGCCGTATTCTGCTGTCCATAACACCCCTGCTATTTGCCCTGTTGGGGACCTCGTTGGTGGCCAAGTTCAGCCGTGGAGGAAGGGGGTTTGGGATTTTGCTGGCGCTGATAAGTTTGGTCATTTATTATTTACTCACCCTTTTGGGCGAACAATTGGCGCGGACCGGGGCAATCATCGTTGCGACCCAGGGATTGATTCCCTTACTATCTGTGACCGGTGCCATCGTATGGCTCTCGCTGACACGCAGGTTTTCCCTTAATCCGGTTGAATCGATTACGCGCTTATGGCGAACGCCCGCAGATCCGAAGTTCGAACTAGCGAAAATCTCCCCGAAAAGCACATATATCGATTTTACGACCGGTTTACTCGATCTCGATTTGGCCTGGAATCTGGTCAAGAACTATGTATTGACTCTCAGTTTTCTAACGAGCATATATATGATCTTTACCGCATTCGAACTCTGGAAGTTCGCCGGGACGATCGATAACGGCGTTTTCCTGCTTTTGAGCTATCAGTTCTATTTGATTCCCTTTGTTTATATCCAGTTGGCGCCATCGGCGTTGATGATTGCGACTCTGGCGACTTACATAATTAAATCGAGGCAAAATGAAATAGTCACCTGGACGGCGGCGGGACAAAGTATTTACAGGCTGCTGCTTCCATGCTTCGTGGTAATGATCGTTGTCGGATTTGCAAACCTCGGCCTACAAGAATGGGTATTGACCTCGGCGAACATAAAACAGGATGCGCTGCGGGATCAGATAAGAAGCCTCAATGCCTCTGTCACCCGGGAAAAGAAGTACTGGGTTGCAGGCGAAAACAAGATCTATTCTTTCGGACGGGCCGGCGCGTCTGATAACGAAAATAAAATCATTCGTTCATTATCCATCTTCGAATTTCATCCCAAACGGTCTGAACTCAAAACCCTTACAACCGTCGATAAGGCGCGATGGATCAATGGAAAGATAGAGTTTTTGAGCAATCCCCGGAAATACAGCTGGCAGAACGGGGAAGTCATTCCCGTCACCGCTGTTGCCGACGGTATCTCGGCGGCCGTAAACCCATTCAGGCAAACGATAACCAAACCAAGTCATTTGAATATCCCTGAGACATTGTATCGGGCGGAGAATTCCGAGTCGGAAAACGAGCGCCGGACGTACTTGATTTCGCTTCACAAAAAGTATTCAACGCCGTTTCTACCGTTTATCATCACCCTGTTTACGGCGCCGTTTGCGCTCAGCCTAAGCCGGAAAGGCAACGTTTTAACCCTTGGATACGCTGTCGCAATCTGGCTATTGTTCATGGGGGTAACGAATGTTTTTGAGCAGTTCGGCGCTAACGGTTACATTGCGCCCTGGCTTTCGGTTTGGGGCCCATTGATAGTGTTTACGACGCTCGGCGGTTTTCTTGTGACCAAAATTAAGACTTAGGCTCGGCTGCGCATTCGGGGCTATACGCGGTAAGGTTTTTGTTCGTCGGCAAGATGAGTCTTTTTCCGATGACCAGCGGCGGTCCGACGAAATATGCCGATTCGGGTATTTCGAGTCGGTTGATTAACTTTCCGTTGGCAAGATCGACAAATACGGCCTGGTTACTTCCGGAACTGACGAATACTGCAATCTGATCCTCAAAAACCGATGTCCCCAGTATTCTGCCCGAGAGTCTCCGTTTCCATATTTTCTTGCCATTTTCTACGTCAATAAGATAAACAAAATTATCATTCGAATTGACAAGCAGGTTGCCCCTTATCGCAGATATCTGCACGATTTCTCCACCCGTCCGTGCGGTCCACCGTTTTCTTCCTTCCGAAGAATCGTATGAATGCACCGTTCCGTTTTTATCGCCGACAACGAGCCGATCATTAGCCACAAAAATGCTGGTCGGAACGACACCGATTGATATTTGATTGACGACTTTTCCGGTTGTTTTAGAGAGCACAACGACGGTCTTGTTTGAAGTGCCGATAAAAACCATGTCGTTATGAACCACCGGCGGAGTGACCAGGGAAGTTTCCAATTTCGTCTGCCACAAAATCCGTCTGTCCGATTTTTGTATCAATAATGTTTTGCCCGAATGGTTAGCTAGCAGCAGATTAAAACCCTCGATCTCGAGATGCATTTCGTCTGCCAACGTTTCCGGTGGAAGTTCTTCGGTCCAGATATTGATGCCGGAATCGATATCTACGGAAAAGAGCAGGACCTGTGCCGTCGATTCATCGTCAGCGCTGCGGGTTGTGGCCGAAACGTAAAGATTTTCCTGGTTGATCAGGATCTGTGAATTTAACGCCGCGCGCAGGTTTAGTGACCAAATTGGTTTACCGCTTGAGGAATCCAACGCTTTAATGGTGCCATCAAGTAGCGGGATGAAGACCGTTTTATCGTTATCAGACGCATTTTTAAGGTTTGTCAGATCCTCACTTTCAAAAGACCAGCATTTCTGGATCGGACCGGTCCAAATCGATCCCTCCTGCGATCCGGCACTCCCTGGTAATGCTCCGATCAGAAGTAATAGTTTTGCGATTAAGAAAAATGACAATCTAAACATTAACGTTGTGTTTTTAAATTATTACGCTTAAAATCGAATCAAATCTAATCTTAAATTAGTGCGGACTCTCTTACAAACAGATGAAGTATTCATCACGTTCGGTTCGCCGCAAAATAGGACAAACGGAGAAGAAAAATGTCATTTAACAAGATAATCATAGTCGGAAATCTGGGACGTGATCCCGAATTACGCTACACACCTCAAGGAACTGCTGTCTGCAATTTTTCAATGGCGACGAATGAGAAGCGGCGGGATAAAGCCGGAGATCTTCAAGATATTACGACTTGGTTCAGAGTGACGCTTTGGGCCCGTCAGGCAGAAAACGCTGCCAAATATCTTCAAAAGGGGAATTCGGTTTATATCGAAGGGAGGTTAAAACTCGACGAATGGACGGATCGCGACGGAAATACCCGGCAAACGCTGGATGTGACAGCGACCGATATGCAATTCCTGAGCGGCGGAGCCAGACCTGATGAAATGTCGGCGGCTGCCGGTTCGGGATCGTCAAACGAATTTTCCGGATCTTCCGGGAGTAAGGACAGCGGTGATGACGGTGCCCCCAACCGTGATGATGCGCCGCTCGACGACGATATTCCTTTTTAACATCCGTTTCCGGTATCAAACAGGCGGTCTGGCGATCAGATCGCCTGTTTTACTTATTTATCCAGGTTCCCATTTCCCGAAATTTTTTGAACCGGTCCCGCTGCCGGGTTTGAGCGTCCATCGCAATCAATTCTTTCAAATTCCTGACCAACGCGGTTTTGAGGTTGTCGGTAACTTGATCCTGGGGCAGTTTGCCGTTTTTATCATCATCGGTTTCGACCTTCCATTCAACCGGTTCCATAATAACTTCATCAACGAGTCGATTCTTACTCAAATCCTGAGCGGTTAAACAGAGGCTGCTCGCCGCGCGTTCGGCTTCGGCTGCATCTTTCCATAATATTGCCGCACAGCCTTCGGGGGATATAACAGAATAAACAGCGTTCTCCATCATCAGTATTCTGTCGGCCACGGCGATCGCCAATGCTCCTCCGGATCCGCCCTCACCGACAATAATTGAAATTATAGGAACCTTAAGGCTGGCCATTTCCCTTAGATTGAATGCGATCGCTTCGGCCTGACCTCGTTCCTCGGCATCGATTCCGGGATAGGCGCCGGGTGTATCAATAAACGTTATTATCGGACGCGAAAATTTCTCAGCCAGTTTCATAATACGAAGCGCTTTTCGATAACCCTCGGGTTTTGGCATCCCGAAATTGCGGATCCGCCTCTGCTTTGTGTCGCGTCCCTTCTGCTGGCCTATCACGGCAACCTCTAGATTATCAAGGCGGGCAAAACCGCCAACCAACGCCGCATCGTCCGCATAACGCCTGTCCCCGTGCAGTTCGGTGAAGCCCTCAAACATTCCGTCGAATAAATCCAGGGAATATGGGCGTTCCGGATGTCTAGCCATTTTTACGCGCGCAAACGCGCCTTCGTTTGTTTCTGTCATCAATTTTTATTCAAAGGCCATCGCTAATTCCACAATACCTTACATCCAATTTCCAACAGTTCTGATTCCAGGGCGTCGGATCCTTCAACCTTAAGCGGCTGAGCAAGTATATCGGCCGAAACTCCATTTTCAAGGGGAACTCTAAAGTGAACATCACACCGACCCCTTTGTTTACTCAATACGGAGAGGATTGACTCCAAAAACCGCGTATCGATTCCTTTGTCAGGCAGTATTACCGACAATTTGGAAGCCCGCTTAAACACAACATCTGAAATGCGCTGTAAGTCATCGACGATCAACGTAATTTCCTGCCCTTCGTTCGATTCAACCCGACCTTCAGCAATGATAAGTTCGTCATCACGAAGGATATCACTGAACCTGCTGAATGTTTCAGCCCACCCCAAACATTTGACTCCGCTCGTCTGGTCCTCCAGCCGAAAAATGCAAAACCGGTTTCCTTTTTTACTGTACCGCGACTGGAACCTCGAAACCATCCCGGCCACAGTCATCCGTTGGCCGGGGCTTATTTCGGAAAAACTGGCGATGCTCTCAATCCTTAGTTCCGATAGGATGTCACTATAATTTTCAAGCGGGTGAGACGATAAATAGAATCCAACCGCCGCTTTTTCATATCCCGAAAGTTCCTTTTGCGACCACGCCTCAACCGCCGGGAGCTCGAAAGATACCGCGTCGCCTTTTTCGAACTGTCCGAAAAGATCGCTTTGACCCCGCAGCTTATCATCCCATACCTTCTGGGCATAAGATATGGCGAGCTCGATCCCGGCATAAAAACGCGCACGGCCGTGGAGTTGATCTTCTCCCGCCGCCAGAAGCGAATCGAATGCACCGGCGCCGACCAAACTTTCCAATCCACGCCGATTGATGTTCCCTTGCTCAAGTCGGGAAGTAAAGTCAAACAGGGAAGTGAACCGTCCGCCTTCCTGACGCGCCCTGATAATCGCCTCCACCGTCGAAATACCGATCCCCTTAATCGCGGTGAGTCCGAATCGCACCGCCGTGTCAGAAGGAGTAAATCCGATTTCGCTTTCGTTGACATCCGGCGGCAGAAGTTTTAAGCCGGAATTTCGCAGCTCACTCGAGTATTTATATATCTTGGCGCTGTCATCCGCTTCACTTGATAAAACAGATGCATAAAAATAAGCAGGATAATGCGCTTTAAGATAAGCAGTTTGAAAAGCAAGATAAGCATAGGCCACACTGTGACTTCGGTTGAACCCGTAATCCGCGAATTGCTCCATCAAATGGAAGATCTCTTCAGCCTTTTTCTGAGGGACACCGCCGGCGACCGCACCTTCCACAAATTTCACTTCGTGAACGGCCATCTCAGACCGCTTCTTTTTGCCCATCGCACGGCGCATCATATCGGCTTCGCCGAGGCTGTAACCGGCCAGTTTTTGGGCAAGCTGCATGATTTGCTCCTGATATACCAGGATTCCATAGGTGTTCTTCAGAATCTCTTCCATCTCGGGAACAATATACCGGACGGGTTTTTCTCCCCGGTGCCGGGCGATAAAATCATCAACCATTCCTCCATCGAGGGGACCCGGCCGATAAAGCGCGTTAAGGGCTGCCAGATCCTCCAGTTCGGTGGGTTTCAAACGGCGGCAAATTTCCTGCATCCCGCCGGACTCAAACTGGAAGACGGCATCGGTCATACCGCTTCCGAAAAGACTCATTGTTTTTTCATCCTTAAGCGATATCTTATTCCAGTTAAGCGAATCGCCCGTTTTCTGCTTAATCTCTTTTAAGCAGTTGTCTATGATGGTTAAGGTCGTTAAAGCAAGGAAGTCCATCTTAAGCATTCCGACCTTCTCAAGGTCATTCATCGGATACTGGCTGGTCAATTCTTCATTCCTGCTTGAGACGGCGACCGGAACCAGTTCGTGTAGCGGCTTGGGAGAAATTACGACTCCGGCCGCGTGAACCGAACTGTGCCGCGCGCAGCCCTCAAGCCTCCTGGCAAGATCGACGAGCTCTTTTACCGCCGGATCGGTGCGGACCGCCGCACTCAATTCCGGCACCTGTTCGAGCGCCTGCTCGATGCTTACATTTCTTCCTCTCACCGGCGGGGGGATCATATTTGCAATCTTATCCGTATCGGAATAGGAAATGTTTAATGCTCTTCCGACGTCTCGAATTGCCGCCCGAGAGGCCATCGTACCGAAGGTTATAATCTGGCATACCGATTCCCGGCCGTAAAATTCTGAGACATGTTCGATAACATCGTTTCTGCCGTTGACGCAAAAATCGATATCGATATCGGGCATCGAAATCCGTTCCGGATTTAAGAACCTTTCAAACAACAGGTCATACTTGATAGGGTCGATATCGGTGATCTCAAGACAGTAGGCGACAAGCGAACCGGCCGCCGAACCACGGCCCGGCCCGACGGGTATATTTTTCTCCCGTGCGTAATGCATAAAATCCCAGACGATTAGGAAATACCCGGAAAAACCCATCTTCCGGATGGTTTCAATTTCGACGGCAAGCCGACGTTCGTATTCCTCGATCGGATGGCTCGGATCTTCGCCTTCGGTGAAATCATTCCATACCCGGCGTTTTCGATTCTCAAAACCCTCGTAGACGACCCGTTCAAAGTACTCGTCGATCGTTTCGCAGCCCGATTCTACAGGTATCGGATACTCAGGCAGCGCAAGATTATTCTGGAGCGGTATTTCTAGGCTGCAGCGTTCTGCGATTTCGACCGTCCGCTCAAGGGAATCCGGGAATTCACCGCCAAAAATTTCCCACATTTCTTCTGCCGATTTAAGATAATACTGATCGCTTCCCAGCGTACTTCGGGTCGGATCGTTGATCGTTTTACCTTCACCGATACAAAGCATAATATCGTGGGCTTTTGAATCGTGAGGAGTCAGGTAATGGGGTTCGTTGGTGGCGACCAGCGGAATACCCGATTTTTTTGAAAGCTCGACCAGTTCATTTCTTATTTTACGCTCGCCTTCAATCCCGTGATCCTGAATTTCCAGGAAGAAATCCCCGGTTCCAAACAGATCGTCAAATAACCTGGCCTTTTCAAGCGCGGCGGCGAAATTGTCCTGCATTAAATAATGTCCAACCGGACCCTTCAACCCTGAGGAAAGCCCGATCAGCCCTGAACTCCTTTGCGAAAGCAGGTCAATATCGATCCGCGGGCGATGATGAAATCCGTCGGTATAGGCTTTAGACGCCAGGTGACAGAGGTTTAGATACCCTTTATAGTCCTTTGCCAAGAGTACAAGATGATAATAAGGACGCTCCCCGATTCTCACGGAAGCATTCCGGTCGGACATCTTACCAAAAGTGACCATCGCCTCGTACCCGAGAATCGGCTTGATCCCGTTTTGCTTCAATTCCCGGTAGAACGAAACCGCGCCAAACATATTGGCATAGTCGGTAATCGCGCAGGCCTGCATCTGGTGACGCTGTAATTCCTTGACCAGCGGCTTAAGTTTGATCGCTCCCTTTAAAAGGCTATAATCTGTGTGCAGGTGGAGATGGACAAATTCGTGTTTTGTTGGCATAGATGATCTTAACTTCACCGGTTTTCTAACCTTATGAAAAAAGTCTATTTGGAAACTTTCGGATGTCAAATGAATGTCTCGGATTCGGAGCGGGTTGCGTCTCAATTAGAATCGAGCGGTTACCAAATGACAGATTCCGAAGACTCGGCCGACGTTATTCTGTTCAATACGTGTTCCGTCAGAGAAAAAGCCGAACATAAACTCTTTACCCGTATCGGGCAAGTATACCACTCTGAAAACAAAGACAAAGTAGTTGGCGTAATGGGATGCGTTGCACAGCTCGAAGGCGAAACCTTGTTCAAAAAGGGCCGGGGCATCGATTTCGTCCTGGGCACCAAAGCCGTCGGCAGGGTAACCGATGCGATTGAATCGTCCCGCTTAAAGAAGGGAGATTACGTTGATCTCGGAGAACGGGAACTCGATTATGATTGGTCCACTTCACCCACCACCCGGCACTCGCCGTACGTGGCATTCGTCCCGATTATCGAAGGCTGCAATAAATTCTGCACGTATTGCATCGTTCCGTTTTCGCGAGGGCGCGAGAAAAGCCTGCCGGCGTCCGAGATAGTTCGCGAGGTGCTTAAACTCCGGCGACAGGGCGTCAAAGAGGTTCATCTGATCGGACAAAATGTAAACAGCTACCGGCCTCACACCGATTCCGGACTGGAAGAATTTAAAGGCGCAACCGCATTCTCACGTTTGCTTCGGGCCGTCGCCGCGACGGGTATCGAAAGACTCAAATTTACGACCTCATTTCCAAGAGATTTCCATCCGGATATCGTCGATGCGATCGATGAGCATGAAAACCTCTGTAACTGGGTACATCTCCCGGTTCAGTCCGGGAGCGACACGGTGCTGAAAGTCATGCGGAGAGGTCACACGGCTGATAGTTATAAGAAACGGATCGATAAGATCCGCGCCTCCGGAAAGAAGATTTCGCTTACGACCGATATGATCGTCGGTTTTCCGGGCGAAACGGATAAGGATTTCAAGGAGACTTTGAGCCTCGTTGATTATTGCCGCTTCGACAGCGCCTACATATTTAAATATTCGCCGCGTCCCGGAACTCCGGCCGCCGATCTCGATGACTTTATTCCCGAGCGGGTGAAGACGGAGAGGTTTCTGGAACTAGAAGCAGTCCAGAGAAAACATCAGGCGGAGATTTTTGATTCCTATATCGGACGATCGGTAAGTGTTTTGGTCGAGAATGCGTCAAAACACCGTGAAAGCCATGTTTCCGGGCATTCAACTTGTCACAAGGTAGTTAATTTTAAGGCGCCACGCGCCACGCTCGGCGAGATTGTCGCAGTGACGATTACCGAGAGCAAAAGGAATTCTTTATTCGGTAAGATTTGATTAAATCGCCGCGACTTGTAAAAATATATTTTATGCTTATTGAGGTAAAAATCGGCGCTTTGATTATGGATCCTAACAGCAATACCCCGATCGTAGTATTGAAAGGCGTCGAATCCGAAAACATCCTGCCGATTTGGGTCGGTGCATTCGAAGCAAATGCGATCGCGCTCGAAATCGAAAAAATCGTCCCTCAACGGCCGATGACCCACGATCTCTTGAGGAATCTCATTCTCGAAATGGGGCTTTCCGTCAGCAAGATAATTATTACCGATCTGCTAAACAACACCTTTTACGCCACCGTTGAGATATTAAAACCCGACGGCGACAAAATTGTGCTTGATGCCCGTCCTTCAGATGCGATAGCGCTCGCGCTCCGCTCAGATTGTCAAATTTTTGTAAACCAGAAAGTTTTTGATATATCCAACACGCCGACGCCGACGGCATCCGATGCGGAAGAGAAAACAACAGATGCCGGCGAAGACTGGCCCGAATTGATCGGTTAGCACTCTTAGAACGCGGTCTGCGCCGCCAGCCGCGCCCACATACGATACATAATCTTTATTATCGGACGCAAGCGATATGTTTCATTTGGGGCCTTTAGGGCCAGCGCAGCCATTTCCCTTTCCTTAATAAAACAGAACTGCGATCATCCCCAAAATGAATAGTCCGGTCAGGATGTAACTGATTAGCAATGCCCTCGATTCCCAAACATCTTTCATTTGTTTGAGTTTATTTAAGCTTTTCGGCAATCCACCTGTTGGATATCTCCGGTCAGTTTGCGTTCTGCTTTTCCCGTCGATTTCACACAAAGCGGCGTTAGAAAATGAGCAAGATGGGTTTTTTTCGTTTTGCTCACGTTTTCTCTTTCTGCCGGAATTTTCAACTTTCTTTTCGAGGTGGTTGTGGGTTCTCGATCTACTTTTACTTAGTATTAAGCTTTACCACGCCGATTATGAAAAAAAGCCGTAAAATCAGTCCGGCAGTGTCGAGTATCCATCAGACTTTTGATGCTTGTCGTTATCAGACGCGAAATGGGTTTCACGGATCAGTCGGGTCATAAGGAAGCGCCCCTTCCGTAGGCGTTTTAGTCTTTGACACTTTACTGGATAATCTATATCATTTCCCTTTTGTTAAATTAAGCAATTATTTAGGTCAAACGTTATTTTTAGGAGTAGAACATTGAGCAACCAAAACTTTTTATTTACGTCGGAATCCGTAACCGAAGGACATCCCGATAAAATTTCTGACCAGGTTTCAGATGCTATTTTAGATGCTCTTCTGAAGCAGGATCCGAACAGCCGAGTGGCGTGCGAAACACTGGTAACAACAGGGCTGGCAGTCGTAGCCGGAGAAATTACCTCCTCGGCAATCATAAATTATCAGGAAATCATACGAAATACGATCAATGAAATTGGATATAACGACGCTGGATTTGGTTATGATTCAAATACGATGAGCGTCCTCAATGCGCTCGGCACGCAGTCACCGGATATCGCCCAAGGGGTTGATACCGGGGGAGCCGGCGATCAGGGACTGATGTTTGGTTTTGCCTGCAACGAGACGCCCGAGCTGATGCCGATGCCGATTCAGATGGCTCACGATTTGACTAAAAAGCTTACCGAAGTGCGCAAAAATGGCGAACTTCCCTACTTACGCCCGGACGGCAAGTCTCAGGTATCGATCGAATATAGAGACGGAAAGCCCGTACGGGTCGAAGCGGTCGTAATTTCTTCGCAGCATGCCGACGATGTGTCGAATGAGACCCTGCGGACCGAGATTATGGAAAAAGTCATCAAATCCGTCATTCCTGACGATTTGCTCGATGAAAATACGAAATATCATATCAACCCGACCGGCCGTTTTGTGGTTGGCGGTCCGATGGGTGATGCCGGCCTTACCGGACGCAAAATTATTGTCGATACATATGGAGGGTACGCCCCACACGGCGGCGGCGCATTCTCCGGTAAGGATCCCACAAAAGTCGACCGGTCTGCTGCTTACATGGCCCGCTACATTGCCAAGAACATCGTTGCCGCCGAACTGGCGGATAAATGCACGGTCCAACTGGCCTATGCAATCGGAGTCGCCGAACCCGTTTCCGTTTTAATCGACACCCACGGCACCGGCAAAATTGACGAAACAAGACTTGCAGAAATCGTGCGCGAAAATTTCAAGCTGACCCCCGCTGAAATTATCGAAACGCTTGATCTGCGTCGTCCGATCTACAGAAATACTGCCGCATACGGGCATTTTGGCAGAGAAGGTTTTTCCTGGGAGAATACGGATAAAACCGAGGCACTCAGAAGCGCGGCAGCCAACGGCGCTGCGCCCGGTATCTAGGAATTTTGAGTTTTAGGCATAAGTTTATTTGCGGACCGGTTCTGCGGATAGCCTGGCCTTCAAATTATTGTTAAAAAGAGGAATTTTATGGCTAAAGAAGGAACGGTAATGCAATACGACATTAAAGATATAAACCTTGCGTCGCATGGAAAACAAAGGATTGAATGGGCCGATCGCGAAATGCCCGTTCTGAGGCTTATTCGCGAGCGATTCGAAAAGGAAAAACCGCTCGACGGCATCACGATCGTCGCCTGCGCTCACATCACGACTGAAACCGCCAACCTTGCCAGGACTCTGCAGGCCGGCGGCGCTGAATCAATTTTGATCGCCTCCAACCCGCTTTCGACCCAGGACGACGTCGCTGCCTCTTTGGTCGCCGACTGGAACATACCGGTTTTCGCGATAAAAGGGGAATCGACCGAAACCTATATTCGGCACGTCCATATCGCTCTTGATTCCAAACCGGATATCATCATCGACGACGGCTCGGACGTCGTTGCGACGATGCTCAAAGAATATCAGGATCATGCCGAAAAGATTATCGGCACTACAGAAGAAACAACGACCGGCATCGTCAGGCTCCAGGCGATGGAAAAGGCGGGTGTCATGAAGTTCCCTGCGATGGCGGTCAACGATGCCCAAACCAAACACTTCTTCGACAACAGATACGGAACGGGTCAATCTACGCTCGATGGGATTATCCGGGCCACCAACATTTTGCTGGCCGGTAAATACATCGTCGTGGTCGGATATGGCTGGTGCGGCAAGGGTGTCGCGATGAGGGCCCGGGGAATGGGCGCCAACGTTATCGTAACCGAGGTCGATCCGGTGAAGGCGGTAGAAGCGGTTATGGACGGGTTCCGTGTTCTGCCGATGAACGAAGCATCGGCAACCGGCGATATTTTTGTCACCGTAACCGGTAACCGTCACGTTATCGACCGTGATCATTTTAACAATATGAAAAGCGGCGCGATCGTTTGTAACAGCGGCCACTTTGATCTGGAAATCAACCTCGAAGCACTCAGCGAAATGTCGGAGGCGCCGGTCAAAAGAAGACCATTTGTAGAGGAATACCGGGTAAAGAATTCGAATAAGAGCATAATTGTCCTCGGCGAAGGCCGGCTGATAAATCTCGCGGCGGCAGAAGGCCACCCGGCCAGCGTTATGGACATGAGCTTCGCTAATCAAGCGTTGTCAACAGAATATCTTGTAAAAAATAAGGGAACGCTGGAACATAAAGTCCACGTTTTACCGGAAGAGGTTGATCAGGAGATAGCCGGGCTTAAGCTCAAGGCAATGGGTATTTCAATCGATGAACTTACACCCGAGATGATCGAATATATGAATAGCTGGGAAACCGGAACCTAAACCGGTTCATTGAACAACAAAAAAGAGCTCCGGTAACCCGGAGCTCTTTTTTGTTAAAACTAAAATCTGTTTAGTGTGACTTCGAGTATTCGTTCATCATCGAATAAATCTCGTCTTTAATATTCAGTTTCTTTTTCTTGATGGTCACTTCTTCCAGCTGTTCGTCTTCGTTTGGGTAGGTTAAATTGGCAAGTTGCGTCAGTCGTTGTTCGTATGTTTCGTGTTGATGTATCAAATCTCTGAATGTTTGGCTTTCCTTCAAAAGTTCTTCTTTAACCGCTTCGGTCGTCGAAATGTCCATAATGTCTTTTTCCTTCCTTGTATGTATTAAAGATCTAGTCAATGTAATGCGCTCAAAGGCTTCCCTCATCTAATTTTAGCTCAGATTCCACGGTGTTGGCAAGTTTTTTTTGAACGTCACCGTTTACGCCTCATAACCAGTGCATTTTCCATCGGGTTCGAATAAAATCCCGGTCGCTCATATACGACATCGAATCCCGCCGCGTGATAGAATCCGATGGCGCCGGAATTTGACTTCCTTACCTCAAGCCAGACCGCATCGATTGCGCGGGCCGAAGCAATCTTGAACAATTTCCGAAGCAGCATTTTCCCCAAGCCCTGTTTGCGTATTTTACGCGAAACGGCGATATTGTAAATTTCCACTACCCTCAGTTCGCCGTTGAAAGATTTGTCCGGGTTCATTTCGGGTCCGGCGGGATCACAGAAAACCTGCCGTGCAATGAGAAATCCTTCGATCTCTTCGCGATGCTTCTTAACCTCGACCAACACTAAGCAGATCGAATCACGGCGGAGCATCTCATCCCGATAATGCTCTTTTGACCAGCGGCTTAAATCGGTTTCAACCTCAATCTCCTTGACCCTTGAAAGATCTTCGGTTCGCATTTTTCGGATTTTATGACGTGTTTTTGCGGTCATTTTCGGGCCGGCTTCTGGTTCCCAAACTGCCGGGAATAAATTGGTTCGATATCGCCTGAATAATTCTGTTCGACCGCGCATCTGCCAACAAGGGCACTAACGTTTTCAGACGAAACCCTGATCCGGTCCGTCATTCCCGAATTGCCGGACCGTTGACGAATAATCTCAAGGGTCCTTCTATCAACCACGATCCCGCCGGCCGTATAGTCATTGATCGAATCGATTGCAATCAAACCCGGATCGCCGACTTCACGGATCCCGGCTTCGAAAGTCTCAAATTCCTGTGAAATCAGTTCGCGCCCGCCGGCGGTTAGGGCGGTTAGAATTTTTCCTTCCGCTGATTCTGCCTCGAAGGCGATTGCTTTAAGTGTCGAAACTCCTACCGTTCGGCACCCGATTGCGGCCTTTAAGCCAAGTACGGTCGCAATTCCGACCCTAATCCCGGTATAACTTCCGGGACCGTGAGACACGGCGATGCAGTCGATCTCGGGCAGATCAATTTCGTTTTGAGAACAAACCTGCTCTATAATCCCTAAGATGGTGACGGAAAACGGCTGCTTTTCGTCCCCGATGATGCTGGAGCATTCGGTCCCGTCCTTCCAAATAGAAACGCTTCCCCTTCCGATAACCGCATCGATCGCCAGCATATTCTTGACATCATTGTTCATTTGCGTTGCCTTAGGCGAAATACGACGCTTCTCAGGAATCCTCTCCACGCCAGCGAAATCCGCATCAGCAAATTTCCCGCCTGGTAAAATATACGCGTTCTTGCGTCGAGACTTCCCTCCATCGATATCGTCGAATAGATCGGATTCGGCGGAAATCTCTTTTTTACCTGCCGGAAAAATTGATCTTTGTCGTGCAGAGTCGCATTTAGGGGCACGATCGGAAGGTCCATATCCCAATGCCGCTTGACTTCGCGCAAGAGCCACGGCGGAACTCTCTCCGCCTTTTCCTTAAACGGCAGATCCGAAATATCAAGCTTTAAATAATGATGTGCAATGCCGATGGTGTAAATGACCCAATTACGCCGTTTCTCGCTGACAACACCCAGACATTTGTCCCAGTCAAAATTCTCGGGCCTTTTGGAAACAGCATAATAAATATCCCACAGCCGCTTTTTGTTTTCGCCGCCGTCGGTCAGCCAATGAACGCATAAAACACGCAGATGATCTTCGTCGGACAGGACGCGTATATCTTCGCCGTTTACATCGATCAGCTGCGAACGGGAAAACAATTCCTGCCAGGAGAGGGTGTCGTGATGTCTTAGCCCGTTGTGGATGTCGATCCCGACTGCGCCGATCGGGTTGGTTGAAAGAAACTCATTAACGGCGTCAAATTGATCCGGATCAATTGCCAGATCGATGTCCACCGAAGAGCGGCCGACGTCTTCCGGATAGTATCTCGCCACCGCATATCCTTTTATCAGGACCGGCTCAATTCCGTTCTTCCGGAACGCTCTAAACACCTTACAAACATTACGTTCCTGTAGTTTTACCTGTAGGATGTCCCATTTAGTATCGTTTTCTGTGTTTGACACTCTTAAACCAAAACGTTCTCTTCAAAAAAACGAATCAACCGCCGGGCAAACGGTCCTACCGCGGCCCGCTTTCCCTTGACCACCATCGCATCGTCGACGACTTTGTTTAACACGCTTAACGAAAACTGAGGATCATTGCGGATCGGAACCGTATGGGAGATGATTTCGAGTACGCCTTGCCCGCGGGAGAGTATCTCGGGTTTCCAACGGGCGTGCTTCTTGTATTCAGTGACAAGCACCAAACCGACCGGCAACGGCTTCTTTCCCGGCACTCCGCCGAGGCTTTCGACAGTATACTCGACCTGCCTTCCACCGTTTTCAGCTTCGCGAATAGAAAGCGTTTTCGGAAAAGGATGGACCATACCCTGTCTGTCGAGAACAGCATACTCATCGGAAAAGTAAATTGCGCCGCGTTTAACGAGTTCGGCAACGAGCGTTGTCTTCCCCGCAAAACTGCTGGCCGGAATCATAATCGCCCGGTCCTTCCAGCCGACCACGCCGGAATGGACAAAAACGTTGTCGACCGCAAATTCCGCGACGGTTAACCGGATCTGGCTGTCCAGGCGATCGAGCAGCAATTCCTCGTCTGAATCGGAAACCAGTTTTTCGTCGGCCTTGAAGAGATCGTACTTGTTCTTTTTTGCCGGCTTTATAAAAAACTGGTGTTCAATGTCATCCGCCGTGCCCAATACCTTCAAATCCACCGGCAAAACACCGGTCAATCTTTTAAGGAGCAGGTCGGTCTGACTTCGCTGGGCGACTTCGATCCCGATGTTTACTCCGAATGCACGAACTTTTACCGAATTTGACATCATTCTACGTTTGGACACGGCCAATTCGCTCTTTGCCGCCTGACCGCCTGATCACGCGTCGATCATAAAATCTGTATCTCTTACTAATATATCTTACAGTGTTTTACGCGATAATTCATCAAGTACTGCATTAATATTTATCGGATCGTTTGTTCAAGCTCTTTCAGAGTTATCGGCGCCGTCCCGACTGTTTCCACTACCACACCCGCCGCGGCATTGGCGAGTTTGCACGAGTTATGAAAATCCAACCCTGACCCGATAGCAACTGCCAGGGTCGCAATTACCGTGTCGCCGGCTCCGGTCACATCGTACACTCTACGGGCGACGGTATCTAAACTGGTCGGCGGAGCATCTTTACTAAAGAGGGTCATTCCTTTTTCGCCGCGCGTTATGACGAGGTGTTCGAGGTCGAATTTGGCGAGAATATAATCGCCCGCCTCTTTTACGGTCGAATCATCGACAAACTCCATATTCGCGGCATCAAGCGCTTCCTTTTGGTTTGGTGTTAAGACGCTGGCACGGCTATATTTACGGTAATCCTTACCTTTTGGATCGATCAGCAGCGGTTTTTCAAATTCATTGGACCCCGACAAAACTTCAGCGACGAGTTTTGACGTTACGATCCCTTTTGCATAGTCGGAAATCAGCACCACATCAACTTCTTTGATAATCCCTGCAACGCTTTTCGCCACAGCTTCTTCAAGCGGCTTCTCCAATCCATGGACATCCTCGCGGTCGACCCTGACCACCTGCTGGTTATCAGCGATCACCCGTGTCTTGACGGTTGTCGGTCGAAGAGCACTGGAGATAAGATGAATTCCGGTGACGTGGTTTTTTTGAAGCGTTTGCTTCAAAACCTCCGATTCGGCGTCGTCCCCGACAATACCTATCAGATACGGCACGGCTCCGAGTCCGGCAACATTGGCCGCAACATTTGCGGCACCGCCGGCAACCGCGGTTTTCTTGTTTAACGCGACGATCGGCACCGGCGCTTCTGGTGAAATACGGCTTACGTCGCCCCACCAGTACTGATCGAGCATCACATCGCCGAGTATTAAAACCTTCACCCCGCTAAAGTTTTCCAGAAATTCCCGCATAGAAAATACGTGAGATCAATTCCGTCAGGCTAATTATCGGTACCGGCCGAGATATTTTGATCGATCAATTCACACCAGATATGACCGATTGCAATATGCGCCTCCTGGATTCGCGATGTCTTTGCGCCCGGAACCATCACGCACGCGTCGCACAGGGCAGCCATTTTCTTTCCCCCGGACGCCGTCAGCCCGATGACCTTGCATCCCCTATTTCTGGCCGCCATAATCGCCCGGATTACGTTTGGTGAATTCCCGCTGGTACTGATCGCGATCAGCAGATCGCCGGGATTTGCCAGTCCCTCTACTTGTCTTGAAAAGACCCTTTCAAAGGAATAATCATTTGATAGCGCCGTCAGCGCCGATGTGTCGGTGGTGAGGGCGATCGCCGGTAATGCCCTTCTTTCGGATTCGTAACGGCCGATCAATTCGGCGGCAATATGCTGGGCATCGGCGGCGCTTCCGCCGTTTCCGCAAAGCATTATTTTTCCGCCGCTGGTTAGTGTTTCGAGGATTATACGGCCACAATCGTCGATCCGGTTCGACTGCTCGGAAATCAGCTTTTCAAAAACACTGATATGACTTCTCAACGATTCGCCGGTCAGGCTTCCTGCGGGTTGGGTTTCTTCGCCGCGCGTTGCAGCCGGCGTTTCCCCGCCTTTGATACGGTTTAGGATTTCGGTCGTTGAAAATCCCTCCTTTATCGGAATCGTTACGACCTGGCCGCCCCGCGACCTAACGAATTCGGCGCCGACGATTTCGGATTCATCCCAGTCGCCGCCTTTGACCAGCACATCGGGTTTGAGCTCGCGGATCAGATTCTCCGGCGTCGCCTCGTCAAATATCCTTACCTCGTCGACCGCCTTGAGGCCGATCAGGACTACCGCCCGGTCTTGTTGACCGATAATCGGACGCTGACTCCCTTTGATCGAACGCACCGAATCATCGCTGTTGATACCGACGATCAGTTTGGTTCCGAGTTCCCTGGCTTTTTCGAGCAGTTCGATGTGGCCGGAGTGGATTATGTCAAAGCAGCCGTTAGTAAAAACAATTTTCTTCATTGACCCGTAATTGCGTGTTGAAGTCCAAAGACGTATTTTCTACAAATCATCCTGATTATGCAAAATCGGATGTTTGAATATATCTCATATATGGTGATAAATTCTTTCTTTAGAATTGATTATTGAAGCCGCATTTATGCAAAAAGCGACGCCGATGCTACGGCAGTACCTAGAATTAAAAAAACAATACCCGGGAACCCTACTATTCTTCCGATTGGGAGACTTTTACGAACTTTTTAACGAAGATGCAATTCTCGGTTCACGCGAACTCGAGATTACCCTCACCGCGCGGCAAAAAAACTCCCCAAACCCGATTCCGATGTGCGGGGTTCCGCATCATGCGGCCGGAAATTATATCTCCAAACTGGTCAGAAAGGGCTACCGGGTCGCGATTTGCGAACAAACCGAAGACGCAAGTAAGACCAAGAAACTCGTCAAACGCGAGGTCGTTCGGATAATCACTCCCGGAACCGCCATCGATGAGCAGTTGGTTGAGCAAAAAGAACCCGTTTATCTTGCGGCCGTCAGCGGATCCGGGGAATCCTTTGGAATAGCCTATCTCGAGCTTTCGACGGGCGAATTCCTTTCGACCGGATTCAACGGCCGGGATGCCTGGTCGAAGGCCTGCGCCGATATCGAAAGTTTCGCGCCAAAAGAAATCCTTTATCCGCGGTCGGCCAAACAACTGGTCGAAAACGGTTTTGGCAGGGTGCGATATGGCCTGGACGGGGGGATCAAACGGGATCTTTTTGGTAATCAAGGTTCGCCGGCAAACAGCTCGATCACCCTCACCCAACGGGATAATCACGCTTTCGACAATTCGATCTGCCGGCGTGCGCTAAAAAAACAGTTTGGCGTCAAAGATCTCTCGGCATACGGACTTTCCGGTATGAACGAGACTATAAATGCCGCCGGAGCCTGCCTGAACTACGCGCTTGAGACCCAAAACTCGACCGCCAGGCACATTTCTGAAATAAAGTTTTTTGATGCGGCCGATTCGATGATCCTTGACGCGGTCACTCTGCGTAACCTGGATATCGTCGAATCGGGCGGATTTGAAAAGTCAAGAAAACGTTCGCTGCTCGGAGTGATTGACGAAACCATTACCGGGATGGGCGCCCGCTTGCTCCGGTCCTGGCTTTTGCGGCCATCTATAAAGAGAACCGAGATAGAAACCCGCACCGCCGCCGTCGCCGAACTGATGGATTCCGTGCTGCGCGATAAGATCCGTTTTCTTTTAAAGGAAGTTGCTGATTTGGAGCGGCTTGTCGGCCGCCTGAATCTTGGCACCGCCACCGCCCGCGATTTGCTGGCGTTGAACCGGTCGCTCGGGAAAACTCCCGGGATAAAGGAATCAGTATCAGATGCGTCCAGCCTCCTGCTTCAGGTTTTGGACGAAAACATATTCGAATTGCCCGAGATTCAGGACCTCATCTCGCGCTCGATTGACGACGAGCCGCCGGTTAATATTGCCGACGGGGGCACGATCCGCGACGGGTTTAACAACGAGTTGGATGACCTGAGATCGGTTTCGACGAATGCCAAACAGACGATCGCCGGTTTTGAGGAGGCCGAACGCCAGCGGACCGGAATCGGTTCCCTGCGCGTTAAATTCAACGGTATTTTTGGATACTTTATCGAGATTTCAAAGGCCAACCTGGCACGCGCACCCGAAGACTATGAACGCCGCCAAACCCTGACCAATTCGGAAAGGTTTACGACGCCCCAGTTAAAAGAGTGGGAAAGCAAGGTGTTGGGCGCCGAGGAAAAAATCAAAGAGCTTGAATTATCGATTTTCAAGCAGGTCAGATCCGAAATTGTCGATCATACACGTCAGGTTCAATCGACCGCCCGGGCGCTTGCAACGCTCGATGCTCTCTGTTCCCTGGCCGAAGTCGGAGCCCACCGGAATTATACCCGGCCGGAACTTCATGACGGCGACAGCCTTGAAATCAAAAACGGCAGACACGCGGTCGTTGAAGCGTATTCAGAAGAAGGATTTACCCCGAATGATCTGAGGATGAATAATTCAACCGACCGCCTCCTGGTCGTCACGGGCGCCAATATGGGCGGAAAATCGACCGTTTTGCGGCAGGCGGCGATTATTCAGATCCTGGCCCAGATCGGTTCGTTTGTACCGGCGTCATACGCCAAGCTCCCGATTATCGACCGGGTTTGGACGCGCGTCGGTGCCTCCGACGACCTGGCATCGGGACGTTCGACGTTTATGGTTGAAATGACGGAGACGGCGACGATACTTCATAATTCCACGCCGAGGAGCCTGATCCTGCTCGATGAAATCGGTCGTGGGACATCGACCTTCGACGGGCTGGCGATTGCCTGGGCGGTCGTCGAATATCTCCATAATTCGCCAAAACATTCGGGGAAAACCCTGTTTGCGACCCATTATCACGAACTGACCGAGCTTGCCGAAAAACTCCCGGGCGCAAAAAACTATCAGATGACCGCCAAAGAAATTGACGGCGAGGTCGTCTTCCTGCACAAACTCGAAAAAGGAAAAGCCTCAAAATCATACGGGATCGCGGTCGCCAAACTGGCCGGCCTGCCCGCCCAAACGATTGCCCGTGCAAATCAGGTTCTTGAAAAGCTCGAACAGTATGAACTCGCCGTGTTTTCGGATAAAGAGATTGTTCCGGCCGAAAAGGGGCTCGAAGCCGCGGTGGGGATGGCAAATAAAACGCGGACCGCCGCCCAGGTCTCCCTCTTTGCCGTTTCGAACGAGGAGATCATCAGCGAACTTCGTAGATTGAAAGAAAAGGATCTTTCTCCCGATGATTCAAAAGAAATACTTGAGAAGCTAAAAAACGAAGTCCTCTGATGGCACAATTCTGTTAATCCACTACTTGAAGAGTGATATGCCAACTCACAGTGAACATTATAGTAAACTGCCGCTTGCTAAAAAGATCGGACAGTTGTTCTTTATCGGTATACCCGGTGAGGAAATCGACGAGAGTACGGCCGCGCTCCTGGGCGATATCGCTCCCGGGGGAATCTGTCTTTTTGCGCGAAACCTCAAAAACGCAATCAAGACCCGCAAATTGACCGATGATCTGCGGGCCAGACTTCCTTATACACCATTTTTGAGCCTCGATCAGGAAGGCGGACTCGTCGACCGCCTTCGCCGGATAGTTGAACCGATGCCTTCGGCCCTTGAAGTCAGCAAGGATGGAGATATCAAAAAGGCCGAAACACTTGCCCGGATTACAGCCGAAACCGTTCGGATCCTGGGCTTTAATATGAATTTTGCGCCGGTGGCAGACGTTATTGATCAGTCGAGGGCAGGATTTGTGATGAGCGCGCAGATGCGTAACTTCGGCTGTTCGGCGGCGGAGGCGGCGAAATTCACGGTTTCGTATCTTGAGGCGCTTCAAGCCGGGGGCTGTCTTGGCTGCATAAAGCACTTTCCGGGTATCGGCGGGGTCGAGTGTGATCCGCACGAGGAGCTTCCGGCCGTAGAATGCGGGAAAAGCGACCTGTTTGAAACGGACCTTTTTCCCTATATTGAGCATCTCAAAAATGGCAACGTCGAGGCAATTATGACCGGGCACACCGTTTTCCCATCGCTCGATTTGCAAGAATCCGATTCGAGTGGCAAACTTCTCCCGTCATCTTTGAGTCATAACATCGTCACCGGGTTGATGCGTGATGAACTCGGCTTTGATAATTTGGCCCTGACCGACGATTTGGAAATGGGCGCGATTGTGAGTAATTACGGAATCGGCACTGCATCGGTAATGTCGTTTCAGGCAGGAAATGATTTTATTCTCATTTGCAACGACCCGGCCGCAATCTACGAGGGATTCGAAGCCCTACTGAAGGCGGCAGTCGATGGGCTGATCGGCGAATCCAGGATCGACCAATCGCTCGAACGCATCTGGCGTGTCCGCGAAAAATTAAATGCCCCGCTCGGTTTTAGCGAATCCAGACTCGAAGAACTTTCCAACGAAATAAGAGACCTGAAAGATTCGATAGTTTCCAGTATCTAATCAGTAAAACACCGGAGGATTTTTTGATGCATAACAAGCGTCTTTTAGTATTGACAATTTTGATTATCGGCTTTATTTCTAATGCCTCGACGTGCCGTAACCGCGATCATCAGTTTACGATCGCGCTTGACGGCAAATTCTCCACCCTCGATCCGATCGGGGCCACCACAGTAGATGCAAATTCCGAACGCCTTCGGACCTTGATGTACAATTCCCTGATCAAGAAAAACGAGAAATTCGAATATATCGGAGATCTCGCCAAGGAGATTAAGACTAGTGAAGACGGGCTGACATTTACGTTTTTGCTCCATGACAATGTCAAATTCCACGACGGAAAAGTGATGACATCGGCCGATGTCAAATATACGATGGATAAGCTGTTTGAGTCCGAAGGCGGCAAGGCCGCGGGCTTTAACGAGATATTGGACGGCAAGACGGTGAGCATTATTTCAGGCGTTTCCACGCCCGACGAGAAAACGGTTGCCATCAAGATAGCCCGGCCCGAGCTTAAGAATCAGCTGCTGCCGAATTTGGTGCCGATCGCCATCATCCCGAAGGACGCCCCGGTCGGAAAGGATTCCGATGCAGCCGTAAAGCCCCCGATCGGAACGGGCGCCTATAAATTCAAATCATTCGATACTGCCCAGAACATCGTCGAACTCGAGGCCTTTGACGGTTGCTGGGAAGGCGCTCCAAATATAAAGACCATCCAGGTCAAGATTCTCGCCGATGCAAACGCGCTTCAGGCAGAGCTCCTGGCGGGCCGGGTTGATCTTGCGCCGGCGGTTACAAACCTGACCCCCGATACGCTCAAGAGTCTGGATGCGGCTCCGAATCTGAAGGTCGAAAGCTTTACCGGTTCAAACATTCAATATCTCTGGTTTAATACGGAGGCCGACCCGGTAAATAACGTCAAGGTCCGCCAGGCGATCGCCCACGCGGTAAACCGCGAAAAGATCATTTCAGATCTCCTTGATGGGAAGGCCACGCTGGCCTATTCAATTCTCCCTGCGGAATCCTGGGCCTATAACGCCGGCACAAAATATGAATTTGATATCGAGAAGGCAAAAAGGCTGCTCGACGAAGCCGGATACAAGGACAAAAACGGCGACGGCACACGGGAAATGGAGAAAATAATCTTCAAAATATCCTCGGGAAGCAAGGCGACGATGGAATACGTCCAGGTTATCCAAAGTCAACTCAAGGAAATCGGCGTCCCGGTCGGGATCGTCAGCCTCGAGTTTTTGACGATGCTTGAGCAAATCAAACTGGGCCAGTACCAGCTGACGACGGGACGCTGGGTCGGCGGCAACCAGGATCCTATTTTTCTCGACGATCTTTTTCATTCGGCGAAGATTCCGACCAAGGACAACCCCAATGTCCGCAACCGCGGCCGGTATGCAAATAAGGAAGTTGATCAACTGCTCAATAAGGCGCTCAAAGAGCTCGACCAGGAGAAAGCGAAAGAATATTACGTCAAGGCGCAGGAAATAATCAGTCAGGACGTCCCGCTGATACCGCTGTGGTACCCGCAAAATCTGGTCGTTGCCAATGTAAAGGTTGGAAATATCAAGATGAACGCGAGTGGAGACTGGGACTTTGTCCGCAATATGACACTCGAACCTTAGGCCCTGCAGAGCCTTTGCCTGAATAGCCTTGTTATGGTCCACCCCGAAATACTGCTGCTCCCCGTTTTGATGGTTGCCGATTATTATCTGACGATACTCGGCGCCTCTCTGCGAGAAAAAATATACGGCAAGCATCTCGTGATCGAGACTTATGAGATGAACCCGCACTACCGCGGCGTAATCGATGCGAAGAGTAAGTTTAACCTGAGGTTTGCGGGTCAGGTATTCATCAACACCCTGGCTCTTTTTCTCGTGTCATTGGTGGCCACTAGCGAATATGAGTTTGTCTATCAGATCCTCCTCGGTTTTTATCTGACCCTTTTTGCCTACATCAACGGTCTCCACATTTCGAACCTGCTCACGTTTATGTACGTCAACAAACAGCCGGAGGTCCTTGATGGATCGGTCAGGCTCGCCCACAGCTACCTTCTTAGAAATTCGCTTTATTCGACCTCGGCCATATTCTTCCCGGTCTTGTTGATTCTCATATTCTCATTTACCTATTTTGCGTTAGGCGCAATGATTGCAATAGTTTATAAAGCGTATCTAGGCGTCGTCTGGATTTTCAAAGACAAAAAGTCCAAGACCCAATCTACTTGACATTGATACTCAGCGATGTAGAATACTTTCTTGCGATGCGGGAATAGCTCAGCG
>JBFGKW010000013.1:0-40773 GCA_041576495.1 Aridibacter sp.
CCGGTCATCGAAGTGTTAAAAACCATCTCACCAAAGCACTCGCCGTCCGAACCAAATGAGATTCCCCGGAACGTACGCCCGTCTTCAAGTACCAGGATCGCTTTCTTGGTCAAACTCATCGGATAAAAAAACTGCAAAAAAAAGGCTGATCGAATTAGCTTAGAATTCTTTGCTAAAACAATCAACCGCGGGCTCTCAACAAAAAGCACGTTCAATGGCGTCCTAACGCCTGGTAGTCTTCTTCCGGTTCTTCTTCATCTTCGTCCGGGTCTTCTTCTATGTCTTCCAGCTTAGTCTCCCCTTTTTGCAAAAAACCGAACTTCGACGGCCGCCAATAGCGAAAAAAGACTTTTCCATATATATACTTCTCCGGCACCTGCCCCCAGCTTCGGGAATCAGAAGAGTTTTCCCGGTTGTCACCCATTACGTAGAAATGATGTTTTTCAACCGTCAACCGTTCGAGATCGGCCATTCGTTTGCGGACGGAATCGTTCAGGTAAGGTTCTTTAAGCGGATGATCATTGATGAAAACGACATGGTCCTTTATTTCGACCGATTCCCCGGGTAAGGCAATGATCCGTTTTACAAAACTCTTGCTGGGATCCTGCGGGTACCAAAAGACAACTATGTCGCCGCGTTCGAGGTGCCCCCAGCTGACATTCTTAAAATTATAGTAAACCAGTTTGTTGACTATCAGCCGCTCGCCGTTTTGGAGCTGCGGAACCATCGATGTACCTTCGACAACGACGGGTTGTGCCACGAATACGCCAAACAAAACGAACACCGCAACGATCAATACAATATCTCTCAAAAGGCGCAGGCTTTCCGTCCACAGCCCCTTTTGAGAAGCGCGCTTAAACTTGTGAACCTTGATATCATCGTCATCGCACGCAGATATCGAGCCAAAATCGAACTGTTCTTTGCGTTTTAAATTTAGCATATTAAATGTAAATTCGATGCGAGGTTGGAGACATGAAGTTTGCCCGCTCAACATCAAAATTAACCCTTATTTGGTGGGTTTGTCAACGCCGTCCGATTCTCAATTACCGATCAGACTTACCCGCTGATTGTCCGGAGATTGATGCCGCAGCCGGCCGCACGCGTTATAAATTGTTCATTAGACTATCAATCGGGTTTGAATATAATTGTTGGCACGTTAACATTTCCCCAGAATAAACCAAGAGAGGATATCTTGAACGAACATATACGTAACTTATTCCCCGCCCTGGACGAATCGGTTTATTTGAATTGCGCGTCGGTAGGACCTCCGCCGACAATCGTGCTGGAAGCCGTAAAATCTCAGCTCCGGGATGTTTCCCTTTACGGCTCAACCCACTACCAGGATTGGGTAGACACAAAATCCAGAGCGCGTGAATTGATTGCGAAAATGTTGCATGTAAGGACTGAGCAAATTGCATTTATGCGTAATACGTCGGACGGGTTCGCAACGGTCGCTAACGGACTGTCGTGGGATCAAAACGACAACATCGTGACATTTGCCCATGAATTCCCAGCTAATTACTATCCGTGGCGCAGAATACGTGACAAATACGGCGCAGAACTCCGTCTCTGTTCAGAGGTGGAGGGAAGGGTCGACATCGACGGGCTGATCAATCTGATTGACGAAAACACAAAGATCGTCGCCATCAGCGCGATCCAGTTTTCAACGGGGTTTCGCGCCGATTTACGCCGGATCGGAAAAAGAGCCCGCGAGGTCGATGCGTTATTCTGTGTAGATATCATTCAAGCATTTGGTGCGAGCGCGCTCGATTTGCCCGCGTCTTTGGTCGACGTTGCAAGCGGCGCCGGACACAAATGGCTGTTTGCGCCGGAAGGATGCGGGATTCTCTATCTCAGCGACCGCGCGCGTATGAGGGTTGAGCCCACGCTTGTGGGCTGGATCAGCGTCGACGATCCGTGGGATTTTAGCGATTATGAACAGGATTACAAACCAAATGCCTTAGCCTGGGAATCGGGAACGGGAGCCGCGTCGCTGTTTTACGGACTCGAACAAAGCCTGATCCTACTCAGCGAAACCGGAGTCGAAGCGATTGAAGCATATCTCGAAGACCTCACTGATTTTCTCTGCGAAATAATTCCTGCGGATAAATATCAGATAGCAAGTTCGAGGCAGCCGGGTGACAAATCTCAGATCGTTTGTATTACCAACCGTGCCGGTCTCACTTCAATCGAAGTTTCGAAGCAGCTTGAAGATGAGAAGATAATCGTTTCCGCGAGAGGGCCGAGACTGCGAATTTCCCCTCACTTTTTTAACAACCGGGAGGATATCGAAAAACTGGTCGAAAACTTACCCTAGCATCTCAATCCTTTAAAAATCTCGACGGCATGATTTCGACCGTCAGTTGATCGAGGTTGAGCCGGGTCAACCCGCCGCCGTCGGAAAATCCCGCCATTGCCCTCCGCCGCCGCTGTCGGACAATAAAGAAAATGATTCCCGAAACCGTGCCAATCAAAAGCGCGGTCAGCAGTCCGGTAAGAATGACAGCGGCGGTGGCGATAAAAAGAGTTTTGGTTTCGCGGATAAAACTTCGTTCCGCCCTTTGGGTTGCGAACGGGTCATAACTCAGCCAACGAACTACCTTTTCATATTTGATCTTGTCAAAAAGCCGGTTGGCTGAAGCCTGGCCGGTCGCGTCAAACAAAAAGACGTTGTAATTTCCGATTCGCCGGTAAAATAAATTCGATTCGGCGTCCGGCAACGAAAAATATCGTTTTACATTATTGTCAGTGTCGACGGAAGCCTGAGGAGTGCTGTATTCTACAATCAACAATTTACCCTCAGGGTATACTGCAGTAACCGCTTCCGTGCCGGGAATAAAATCGATCGTTTCCAGGATTCGTTTTTCGCCGATTGCACTCCGCAAATCGTTTTTGTTGTTGATGAAAACCGCTGAGGACTGCTTTAGCTTCCAATCCGGAAGGTGTTTAACGATCACCGGAATCCCGTCACCGTCAGACAACTCTTGACTATCGTTGAACGGTCCCTTGACTTGGGCGCCGGAGACATAAGCGGCGGTCAATAATAATCCTGATGAAAGTAAGCCTTGGCAAACGGATTTGATCATTGATCAATTATTATTCTTCTAAACGAAAAAGGGAAAGGAACGGCAATTTTATCACGGTAAAAACGAAATTAAAACGGCAATAAGAAAACCGATTTGGCCCACGGGGAGCAATCACAATTCGAACTGTATCCAAATGATCCGGTTTGTGTATTAAATGCGTCAAATCGTACACGCTTTGGTTTAAATCTAATTTTGGATGTTCAGCGAAGATAAATGTATGCCAGTGAAAATAGGAATAAAAGCTGTATATTATATAATGTTATATAAAAGCGGGAGCTTATTCGATTTTTGGCACGCGAATTGTTTTAACATTTCACAGGGGGATAGAAAATATGGCAACAACAGAAACTTTGAATTATCCGGTACTGCAAGATGCAAAGACGGATTCCGCGGATGCAAAATCGAAAAAAACTGATTTGGTAGATGTTACCAAGCTAAGCGATTATGAATTGACTCAGGCGTCTTCCAAAGGTGACATGATTGCGTTTGAAGAGGTCTATAATCGGCATCACCGCAGAGTCTACGCGATTTGTTTGCGGATGTTGAAGAATACAAACGAAGCGGAGGATTTGACTCAGGACGTGTTTATCCAACTTCACCGGAAAATCGGAAGTTTTCGGGGCGATTCCGCGTTCACCACTTGGCTTCACAGGCTTACTGTAAATCAAGTTCTGATGCATTTCAGGAAACGAACAGTCAAGTTTGAAAAGACAACGGAAGAAGGCGAAACGCCGGTCCAAATGGTACGCGGCTCCGAAAGACCCGGTAAAATGCCCGTGGTTGACAAGATAGCGATCCAGAATGCTATCAAGCAATTACCGAATGGATACCGAAATGTATTTCTGCTTCACGATGTCGAGGGCTTCGAACACGAGGAAGTTGCCAGAATCCTTGGTTGTTCGGTGGGTACTTCGAAATCGCAATTGCACAAGGCGCGTTTGAAGCTTCGGAAACTCTTAACACGCAAAGCTCCGCCAAGACTCGTAAAGGCCTGGTAGTAAAAAAAGAAAAAAAGATCTATTAAATAAAAAAAGCTTCCCGTAAAACGGGGAAGCTTTTCTTTTTTCTGGGAAGACCCGCGCCACCGCATTGATCAGTTGGTTCCGACTTCTTTAATCCTGATATTCCGTCTCTCAAGTTCGCCGATAAATGTTCCCGGGTCAATCACCTGCTCCTGCGGTGTCGCCCCGTTTCGGGAAACATCGCCTTCAGCCATCATCTGCGCAATGATCGAGGCGGGAAAAGATGTCGTTCTCATCATCGCACTCAATCCGGTCTTTTCGTCATACTTATCTACTATGTCATACTGCAAACGGCCTTCATTGTGATCTTTCAGCCCCACGAACTCAATCCGTATAAGAACATAATCCGGTTCGTCGGCCGGTAGATGTTTGGTCAGTAAGTCGCCAAAAAACCGGCGCGGGTTGAGCGTAATTCCGTCCACCTCGATTGTTTCGCTCGAACATAAACCGAGATCGATCATCGTTCTGAACTTTTCGCAGTGGCCGGCATATCGAATGGTTTTATAATCGAGCTCGTCGATCGATCCCAAAAAAGTCTCTGGTAGCGTTGATGTGCCGCCTGACGTTTGAAAAGCCTCAAGCTCCGGAAAACCTTCAAACGAAATCGATTCGCATTCGGTCATCGATGCGATCTCGGTGATTATTCCATTACGAATCAGCCTCGCATTTTCTACATATTCGTTAATCAAACCCTCGACGGAAAAGACGAGTTGATAATTGAGCGGAGGTTTGGGATTTTGCGGAAGGCCGCCGACCCGGATATGGATTTCACGAATTTCGTCAAAGCGGCGGGCGCCGTTCATCGCCAGGATCGAGACCATTCCGGGCGCTAACCCGCAATCCGGAATAAGGTTGATTCCCATCTGTTTTGCTTTGTCGTCTAGCGCCAGCTGCTGATCGACAACGGTATTGTTTCCGCCCAGGTCGCAGAAATTTGTACCGGTTTCGATTGCGATCTTGGACAATTCCAGGTTGAACCAGTAGTTTACGCATGAAATCGCCGAATCATGACTATCCATTGCCGAAACCGTTTGTTCGTATTTCGAGACATCTAAGTGAATGGAATTCAGCTTCGGGGAGTTGATTCGCCGAACTACCGACTCTGCCCGCTCAAGATCTGAATCCGCGATCGTGACAGCCGTCACGGCCGGCGAATTATTAACCAGGTCGTAAACTGCGCCGTAACCCATGCGGCCTGCGCCAAGAACCAATATTCTCATTTTATCCGAGGATTTTATCGTTTTCGACGGGAAACACCTGACGGGGAGTATTGCTGAATCTTACCGAAACGCCTGGCTTACCAAACGTCGCTTTCTTCCGGTTCTTCGTTGGCAAGAACCTCGGCCGCGTAATCCCATACTTTTTCTTTCCAAACTTTGATCGAGCGGGTCAGCTGCAATGCGGCCTGCGGGTGCGCGGCATTTCTTACTACCCGCAAGACTTCCGCGGTAACGGAAACCTCTTCCGCATTTTCAGTTACCGTCAATTTTACCGTACTTCCGACCTGAGGTAGAATTCTTGGCAAATATATCAATGCTCCTTTACGGCTGACATTTTCAGTCAGACCGTCTTCTGACATCTGTCGCCCGTCTTCGTCCTTCCAGTTTACACGAACCGGAAATGAAACATTGAACCTTTCTCCAACCCTGCGTTCACCCATAATAAAGCCGTAGTCTCCTGTAAAAATAATGAGGTCTCTGCAATATACGAAATTGGCCGAATATAGTCCACACGGCGGAGCATTCACCCCCCGCTTGCGCTAATCTTATCTTGACGAGTTTACGGAATTTTTGCAAAACGTTGATCCGGATTTGTGGACAAACCGAAAACCGTGTGTTAGGCTTTATGATTATTTGGCTCAACCAGGTCGGGTAATTCTGCGCTTAAAACGCGCGACATCATCGTTTTAGTAGTTGATGATCATTTTCAAAATAGGCCAACAAGTGTTGCAAGACGCTTGTTTTTGTTTTAAGTAGTTGGTTTTAATATGGATAGGAGATTTTATATAATGAAAAACGTAGCTAGAGGCAGCGTTCTTCTATTTTTGGTTGCACTCTTTTCAGGAGTTTTTTACTTTCAACCAAAAGTCGAGGCCGTGACCTTCTTAGCGAGTGATTCGCAAGAAAACTTTCAAAAATTTAATAATAAAGAAATTTTAGACGATAATATTGAAAAAATTGCATTTAATGTTGAGATAGAAGAATCCGCCGAAGCGGCAGCGTTGGAAGCCGCGAGTTTTGAATCATCAGCGCGGGCGTTTAAAGCGACTGCTTACTGTCTGCGTGGGAGAACAGCGTCCGGAAGAAAGGTTCGCCGGGGGATCGTTGCAGCTGATCCGCGAGTACTCCGATTGGGTTCAAGAATCAAAATGTCGGCTGGAAAATATTCGGGCAACTATATGGTTGCTGACACGGGTGGACGTATAAAAGGCCGTGTTTTGGATATTTGGGTTCCAAGTTGCAAAGAAGCCAGAAAATGGGGACGCAGGACGGTTCACGTGAAGGTTCTTAGCAAGGGAAAGTATAAGAAGAAACGAAGAAGATAAACTGATCGCATTCTATTAAATCTATGGACCGTTTTGCACCTGCAAAACGATCCATTTTTTTTTGGCTTTGGCCGCTGTCGGTCGTTGCGGCTCCCGGACTTTTCGGGTTCCGTTAGTAGCGGACCCTATGCGCTGACACCTTTAGCTCCGAGTATTTTTTCGTAAAACCTCAAATACTGAGGAATTATTCTGGTGGCGCTGTAGCGTGAAACGGCCAGCTCACGAGCTCGTTCACCGAATCCGATCCTCATTTCTTTGTCACGCAGAAGCTTTATCGCATCTTCGCTCATTTTTTCGATATCACCTATATCGCTCAAAAAACCGGTCTCCTGATCCGTAATAACTTCCGGTATTCCGCCAACGCGGGAAGCTATAACGGGCACTTCGCAGGCTTGCGCTTCAAGGGCGGCAAGACCGAACGATTCTAACTCCGAAGGAAGCAAAAATAGATCTGCAACCGCCAGATAATCGGCAATGTTTTCTCTCTTCCCGACAAAACAAACCGACGCCGCCACGCCGAGCTGTTCAGCACGATATTCACATGCCGCGCGCTCCGGGCCGTCGCCTACCATTATCAGCCGGACCGGTTCGCCCTTTTTCAGTATGGTTGCCAGTATTTCAATACAGTCGAGCGGCCGCTTTACCGGCCGAAAATTCGACACGTGCACCATCAGCGCTTCATTTTCCGATGTCAATTCTTTGCGAAGGGGAAGCGCCAAATCACGTTTGTAGTGATTTGGACAAATAAAATTGGGAATCACTTCGACATCGTCAAAGTCGAATGTTTCAATCGTCGCTTGTTTCAGAAATCTCGAAACGGCAGTCACGCCGTCCGATTCCTGCAAACCGTATTTGGTAATCGGCAAATATGACCGGTCAGCACCAACCAATGTTATATCCGTTCCGTGGAGAGTGGTGATGACCGGAAGATAAAATTTGCTCTTGATTGATTCGCGTGCGAGGATCGCGCTGATCGAATGGGGTATTGCATAATGGACATGGAGCAGATTAAGCTCTTCTGACCGGGCGACTGTTGCAAGTTTTGTCGCCAACGCAAGGCTGTACGGCTGGTGTTCAAAGAGCGGATAGTTCATCATCTCGACTTCGTGAAAATGAACCCGCTCATTCAATTCGGTCAAACGGGTAGGTAGTGACGACGAAACGAAATGAACATTGTGACCCTTTTCGGCAAGTTCGCGTCCGATTTCCGAACCAACGATTCCACTTCCGCCATAAGTTGGATAGACCGTAATTCCTATATTCATAAAGTCAAAAAAAACTGAAAATAATCACCCTGTGTCAGGCATTATAATGTACGCACTTCAAACCGTCGGAATCCGGGGGCCGGTCACTATCGCCCGGGAACTACCATTCTCACTATATTTGGAAAGCTGGTCAAATACATTATACGGTGACCAGAGTTCTTTTTGATTGGCCAAAACAATTCTTCACGCTGCGCGTCAACCAGGTCCGGGGCGTATTAACATTCCCTGGCCGCAGTTCCTCGATAAGATCTGGAAGCCCAAACGCGGATGCTGAACAATCAAATTCGTAAGAACCATTCACTCCGCGGCTTCGTTAGAATGATCTATAGTCACGATTGACGGGATACGCAAAGAGATATGTTTAGTATCAAAACCATTCTGAAGCCCGACCACCAACGTTACGAAGGCGTCCGTCCGATCAACATATACCTGCTGCGGCTGCTCTTCGCGCTGATGGTCGTATTTGTAGCTACCGACGCCTGGCCGGCAATTCTCCGGCATCAGGGTCCGTGGGATAGTGTTCGCGCTGCGGCAGTTTGCATGTGGGCCTCGTATTCGATTCTATTGGTTTTTGGCGTAGTGAATCCTCTGAAATGGCTTCCGATCGTAATATTCGAGATCCTGTACAAGTTGACCTGACTGATAGCTGTGGCCTATCCGCTTTGGGCAACAAATGAATTATGGGGGTCGCCGGCCGAAGGAATGACTTATTCATTTATCTGGGTAGTTCTGCCAATCGCGGCGACAGGGTGGGGTTACGCCTTCAGAACTTACATTCTTCCGGCAAAGCGGGCCAAATAATGCGCCACTTTTCATTGACCAGTGACGTTTGACCATTTCCAATGGACGTTCATTATGGAACACTGTTCACCGACTACCGCCCACTGCTCGCCGTTCTTCGAGTCACCGGCTTCTCCGTTTGGCCTTTGCATAACAAACTCAATTTAGAGTAAAACTATTTCTTATGAATATAGACAATTTTCGTGTTCCGGAAGGTGCAGAGCTTGATTTAGGAAGATACGAGACCGCTTTTACTGATAAATACACAAACAAGGTTGACGCCGAAAAAGACCTGAAGTCAAACATCAAAAAGTTAAGCCGGCTTCAGCGAATTTTGTATGCGGATAACAAGCATGCGATCCTGATTATTTTCCAGGCGATGGATGCCGCAGGTAAGGACGGAACGATCAGGCACGTGATGAGCGGATTGAATCCCCAGGGGTGTCAGGTGTTTTCGTTTAAACAGCCTTCACACGAAGAACTCGATCACGATTATTTGTGGCGATGCGTCAAGGCGTTGCCCGAACGCGGGCGAATCGGAATTTTTAATCGATCATATTACGAGGATGTCCTTGTCGTTCGTGTCCATCCTGAAATCCTGGCGTCAAGTCCGCTGCCGGATAAAATCAAAAATGACCCGAACATATGGGAAACGCGGTTTGATCAGATAAGAAATTTCGAACGGCATTTGGCCCAAAACGGCACCCACATTTTGAAATTTTTCCTGAATGTTTCCAAGCAAGAACAGCGAAAGAGGTTTTTGGCAAGAATCGATACACCGGAAAAAAACTGGAAATTTTCGGCCTCCGATGTAAAGGAACGTGGTTACTGGGATGACTACCAACACGCATATACGGATGCGATTCAGGCTACAAGTACCGATGAATCCCCATGGTTTGTAATTCCGGCCGACAATAAGTGGTTTATGAGACTTGCCGTTTCAGAAGTTATAGACGGCAAGCTTGATTCACTTGATTTGAAGTATCCGACCCTCAGCAGTGAACATCTGGAACGTCTGCAAGAAGCAAAGGTAGCGCTCGAGAACGAAGCTTAAACGGAATTGAGGATAATAATCTCGGCCCGGTCGCGCGCGTTATCGAGAAACGATTCGATATCCCGTTCGACCTTTCTTTCGGTCAGAATCTCATTTATACGAAAACGCACTTGTTCAAGCGGCGGGATGATCACTCCGGGGTTTTGGCGCCTGAATTCCTGGCTGAATTCATTTCGGTAATACTGTGCCTCATCCTCGGGAGTTACGACAACGAATGACCTAAAACGAAAATCCACGTATTTTTCGATTGCGACGCGATCTTCAATTATTCGTTGAAAATTTTCGTCATCGACCGAATCAAATCCGACCATATTTAGTCGTTCGACAAATCGTCCGGTCGTCGTAAAGATGTCTAATATCCGCTTAATTTCTCCATCAACTTCCGTTTTCTCGGGATCTTCGCGGGGAAGCCGTTTCGCTTCAAGTGCAATCAGCCGTTGCCGGATTATGACCTGAAGCGCCCGATTTAAATCCTCAGAAGTGGGTGGGTTGATCGGGATATCCGGAACCAATGCCAATTGCCAAAGAAGATCTGAATAAGTGATTAATTCAGTCCGTACGCCGTCGCTAACCGTGGCTACCGTTTTATCGACTATTTCTTGCGCCCGCGCCTCGACCCCAAAACCCAAGAATACGGATATCGTAATTATGGCGTAAATACTTGCAATACTGCGTTTTACACTGAGTTGATTCATAAAAGAGATTTCTGATTTTCGGTCAGTTTTACGTAGGTGTCAAATTTGGGCCGCAATCATGTGTTAAAAGTTTTGACAAAACATTAAAACTTGTTTAATTTATAGTTAGGGGTTATTGCGTTTCTGACACAGGAATCGCCCCAATCCTGCAACTAGTCAGATGTCTCCCGATTTTAAAAGTTTGTCGCCAGTTTTTCGCCAAAATGATACCTCCGGAAAGAAATCTACATTACAAAAAATCGAATCAAAACCCGGGCGAAGAATCTAGCCCTTCAGCCGATCTTCGATTTATTTCCGAATTGGGGCGGAGCTTGCTCTTTACTGTTCACCCGATGAAGGTGGCGAGTCAGATCGCCGATCGTGTCAGGAGAGAAGTTAATGCAGATGCTTGCGCCGTCGCAGTGAAGCTTGACCACATTGGTTTGGTTTCAAGGGTATTCGATATTGATGGCGATGCAACGGCGGATGCTTTTCACAAAGACCGTTTCCGGGAATGGCTCCGGTTTCTCCCGACACAGGTTTCATTCTCTACCGATTCCGACGACGAATTTTTCCTTAAGGGTCAGGAACACGGGTTCGAATTTGTCTCGCCGCTTCAGATAGACGGCGAGGTGAAAGGCGCGATTATTACGGCTTTTCAGGATGAACGGGAGTGCACCTTTGAGAAACAGCATTTAATCGACGCCGTGACGCAAATGGCAGCAATGAGTCTCAACCTGTCTGCCCATTATGAGGCGGCACTAAGCAGTTCGGTTCAGCGGGCAAGGGATCAGCATCGAAAATTTACCGAAGCGGTTTTGGATGCCCTGCCGGTGTCGCTTTACGTTATCGACCGTGAATTCCGCATTGTAATGTGGAATCAGCATCGGGAATTAGGAGTTCAGGGTGAGCCGAGAGATTCCGTTATTGGCCGAAACGTTTTTGAAGTACTTTCGAAATACCCGACCGAAAAACTAAAAAGTGAATTCGAACGGGCATTTCAAACAGGAAGGATCGAACGAATCGAGCAGCAGACGACTGATGAACTAGGCGCAACAACCCACTGGGTCGTAAGCAAGATTCCGATGAGGGATGAAAACGGAACGATCACTCATGTAATCACAGTCGGTGAAGATGTGACCGTCAGGGTTGAGGCTATACACTCTGCAAGCCGGGTCGAAAAACTGGCTGCCGTCGGACGGCTTGCCGCAGGAGTTGTTCACGAAATAAACAACCCGTTAGCGACCATCTCGGCCTGCGCCGAAGCCTTGGAAGCCCGTGTAGTCGAAGGAACTTTTGGAAAGTCTTCCGATGTCGAAGATTTAGGCGAGTATCTCGGGTTGATCCGCGACGAGTCGTTTCGATGTAAAACGATAACCAACGGGTTATTGGATTTTAGCCGGGGCAGAACCGGGAACCGGTACCCGATTGACATCGGGGAAGTGCTCGAATCTTCCGCAAAACTTGTAAAACATCAAAAACGCGGGGACGAGATAGAATTTGTTCTCCGGGTGGATGACGGACTGCCGCTTATCAACGCGGATGAAGGACAAATACAGCAGGCTATTATTGCCCTGGCGGCAAACGCCATTGACGCGATGCCCGACGGCGGGAAACTTACCTTACGCTCATTTCTGGAAAGAAATCAGGTGGCGATACAAATCGCCGATACCGGAATCGGAATCCCGCTTGAAGATATGCCTAAAATATTCGAGCCGTTTTTTACTACCAAGGAAGTCGGGAAGGGGACCGGACTTGGGCTTGCCGTCTGCTACGGAATTATTACGGATCATGGAGGCCGGGTCGGCGTGCGCTCGAAAGTCAACCGTGGCACTACCTTCACAATATATTTACCTGTCGCAAATGAAGAACCGGCGAAATAGCGAACCGGAAATTACGGCGAAAAATATTCAATTCTCATATTCTCTTTTTCGAAACCCCGCTTGATTTTATTATGGCAAAAATTCTTGTTGTTGACGACGAACGAAACTTGCGGATTGTGGTCCAGAAGGAAATGGGACGGCAGGGGCATGATGTAGAAACCGCCTCCGATGGCGAAGCGGCGTGGGGTATGCTCGAGGAGAATAGTTTCGACGTTGTCTTATGCGATATCAATATGCCGCGGCTAGACGGTATCGAACTGCTTCGCCGGCTTCGCGATAAAACTCAGAACCCGCCGGAAGTGATCATGCTAACGGGCCAAGCGACTGTTGAAAGCGCGATCGAGGCGATGAAACTGGGGGCATATGACTACCTGACCAAGCCCTACCGAATAACCGAGCTTTCGGCTCTTGTTACACAAGCCGCAGACAAGCAAAAATTAAAAATCGCCAATCAAAGGTTAAAGGCCCACGTCAAGCGCACCAACGAGAATATGCCCGAAATCGTCGCTGAGTCGTCGCAGATGAAGGAAGTACTGCGGCTTATTCAGCGTGTGGCGCCGTCCGATACGTCGGTGCTGATAACCGGTGAATCCGGAACCGGTAAGGAACTTGTCGCTCAGGCAATCCACCGGCTGAGTTCACGCTCGGAAGAAACTTTTATAGATCTAAACTGTGCAGCGCTTCAGGACTCGCTTCTTGAAAGTGAACTTTTCGGTCATGAAGCCGGGGCGTTTTCAGGAGCCCGAAACCGCAAACTCGGATTGTTTGAAATTGCGGACAGCGGAACCCTATTTCTTGACGAAGTAATGGAAATGCCGTCACAACTGCAGTCTAAACTTCTACGCGCCTTGGAAACGGGCACGTTCTTTAGGGTTGGAGGCGTAAAGAAGACCGAAGTCGATGTGCGCCTGATCGCCGCAACGAACAGGAATCCTCAGCAGTCAGTTGCCGAAGGAGTATTCAGGTCTGACCTTCTATACCGCATCAACAGTTTTGAAATCAATATTCCCCCGCTTCGTGAACGACGAGATGACATCGAACCGATCGCTCGTTATTTACTGCAGAAGATCGCCGGACCAAACGGGCCGGTAATTTCACAGCAGGCGATGGACTCATTGGTTGAATACAGCTGGACGGGTAACGTGCGGCAACTGCGAAATTGTCTCGAACGCGCGGTATTGCTGGCGGATAACGACAAGATAACAAATAAGGAACTTCCTCCCGAAGTCGTGTTTAACACAACTGAACCGTCGGTTACGATAAATTACGGTGCGTCTCAAGAAAACCCGGCCGGTTCATTCCAGAATGCATCACCGGCGAACTTGAAGGATTTAGAAAAGCAGCAAATCATCAACGCACTGGAAAAAACCGGATGGCATCGCGGCAGAACGGCCGAGCTTCTCGGGATATCGCCGTCGACTCTTTACCGCAGATTGCGCGAATACGATTTAGCCGCGCGATAAAAATTAAAGTTTCCCCCGCTAAAACCGATTGGTTTAAGCATCTACCTCGTCAGGGCGGCGGTCAAATTTGACCGCCTTTTTTTTTGCTGTATTCTAAACTAATTCGTTACCGACTTAGCCCAAGCGAGGAGAAGCCTGATGAGACTGCTAACAATTGTTTTTATTTTTGCAATTGGTTTTACCAATGTTATTTCACAGACTGACCGGTCAAATAATAATCGTGCGACAGAACAGCTTTACGCGATTTTTGATTCCGAATGGGAAAGGGTTTTGGCTGATAACCCTACGTTTGCATCTTCCCAGGGGGACCGTCGTTATAATGATAAATGGCGGGACAACAGTCTCGCGTCAATCGAAAAGCGGCATCGGGATAAAATTCAGACCCTTGCCATAATCAAAAGAATCGACCGCTCACAACTCTCCGTTTCCGACCAGCTCAACTTCGATCTCTTCGTAAAATCTTATGAAGACGATGTGGAAAGCCATCGTTTCAAAAGCTATCTCCTTCCGATCAACCAGCGCGGCGGGATCCAAACCGAGCAACAGACCGCAAGGTTTATCCCTCTCTCAACGGTCAAGGATTTCGAAGACTGGCTGGCGCGTCTTAATAAATTTCCGGGGAAGATGGACCAGACAATCTTGTTGATGAAGGAAGGGAAGCGGCTTAACATAATGTGGGCGAAAAAAGTGTTGGAGAGAGTACCCGCGCAGATTGACAGCCATATCGTAGATGCACCTGAAAAGAGCCCTTTTTACCGGACATTCGAAAAATTTCCATACGACTTTTCGGAGTCTGAAAAGAACCGGCTTCAGGCCGCGGCTAAAGCGACGATCGCCGATAAAGTCATACCCCAATATCGGAGGCTTAAAGAATTCTTTGTAAATGAGTATCTCCCGGCATGCTACCCGGAAGCCGGAATCTGGCAGCAGCCCGACGGGCGGGCCTACTATTCTTATCTCGCGCGTTCATTTACCACGACAAGCATGTCCCCACAGGAAATCCACGAAAAGGGTCTCGCCGAAGTCAAACGAATCCGGGGGGAAATGGAAGCGATTCGTCAGCGAGTCGGGTTTGAAGGTGACCTTGAAGCATT
This sequence comes from Aridibacter sp., assembly GCA_041576495.1. Taxonomy (GTDB): domain Bacteria; phylum Acidobacteriota; class Blastocatellia; order Pyrinomonadales; family Pyrinomonadaceae; genus Aridibacter. Next base: position 14,867 of record JBFGKW010000013.1, read on the forward strand.
TTTTAATCACTTGCGGACTGACAAGAAGTTCTTTTATGAAACCCCCGAAGAGCTGCTGACTGCCTACCGGGCGATTTCAAAACGAATTGACCCGGAGGTGCCGAAAGTCATCAAGACGATGCCGAGGATGCCTTACGGGGTAATCCCGATTCCGGATCAGATCGCTCCGGATACGACGACAGCCTATTACAACCGGCCGGCCGCAGACGGTTCACGGCCCGGTTATTACTATGTCAATTTGTACAAGCCCGAAACCCGGCCGAAATGGGAAATGATGGCTCTTTCGATCCATGAAGCGGTTCCCGGGCACCATTTGCAAATCGCCCTTCAACAGGAGTTGGGTGAAGTGCCAAACTTCCGCAGGTACGGCGGTTATACGGCTTTTACCGAGGGATGGGGGCTATACAGTGAAAGTCTCGGGGAAGATATGGGGTTATATGATGACCCGTACGACAAATTCGGTCAATTAACCTATGAAATGTGGCGTGCTGTCCGCCTGGTTGTGGATACGGGTATGCACTATTTTAAATGGGACCGCCAGCGCGCGATAGACTTTTTCAGAGCCAATGCTCCGAAGACCGAGCAGGATATTGTCAATGAAATTGACCGGTATATTTCGATGCCGGGCCAGGCGCTCGCATACAAGATCGGTGAACTGAAAATAAAGGAGCTCCGGGCGCGGGCAAGCAGGGAATTGGGTGACAATTTTGATTTGAAAGAATTTCACGACATCGTGCTGCTCTCGGGGGCGGTTCCGCTTGATATTCTCGAACGAAATGTCGATCAATGGATCACGCGGCGGAAAGCAGCGAATTAAACCGGCATTTATCCCCGTCTGGTTTCCGGTGCCAAATTAAAGTTGCCGCAGTGTCGGTAACGTAAAAGAATTCGATAGATTCCGGAGCGCCACGGGGATTAATTACCTGTGTCCCGAAGGCTAGCTGCCGCCCATACACCGCGATAATATAATACCGATTGAAACCAGGGCCACGATCACGAAAAGCCTTGATCTAACGGGGGCATTCTGTTGGTTGCTCTGCCCGCCATAGATCTTGTCTTCAGTCACCGCCGAGGCGGCAATTGGATTCTGAGGGTTTGCCGGATTCGGTAAATTAAGGTTTTCGTTTTGCTGCATCGACTGGATCGCGCTAAGCGCGGATTTCATATCGGTACCAAACGTTTCACGAAAGATCTTTACCGCCTCAACGCTCCGGCCGGCACTCAATTCGCGCTGAATTTCCGCGAGTTTTAAATCTCGGTGCGCCTTTGGGGTTCCGCGGGTCTCACCTTCGAGTTGCTGTTCATGAACCACGGTTGAGGGCACTATTATCTTTCCTTTGCAGTATCGGCAGACCTGAAACAATGAATCACCTCCAGCAAACTGCAGTGAACGTTTACAAGATGGACATTGAAATTCTAAACTCATATCTAAATCCCTTCCGTTTTTTTGGTCTGCCAATACAGCCGATTTCGATTATTTCGCTATTCTGCCTGATGTAGCCGTTTCCCGGATTGAAACATATCTTTTCGATTAATTCATTTCCGTCCATATTACCACGTTTAATCTGATTGACCTTGAGATTGGCATCGCCGGGAATTTCGAATCGATGCTGCACGGGTTTTTGGATGCAATTTAAAGCGTTTTCGTGTAAAAGAGATTGGGGGCAACGATGACCGGCCGATGGCGTTCAGTTCGGATTTCGCTTTCGTAATCAATAGAATAGGCAAGGTTTCGGTCATCTTGTTTTTGTTGCCGGGGAATTCAAACTTACATGCAAATAGATCTCGTTGCTGTTACATCCAAAATAGATTCAGAGGTGGATTCAAGAATGCGTAATTTTATATTGATCAGTTTGCTTATTGTTTTGACATGCTCAGTATCCGGATTCGGTCAGGCGCCGGGACTTGCCGTTCAAAGGGCGATCGCAATTGCGAAGGCAAAAGAAAAAGAGGTCAAAGACGCTTTTGACAAACTTGTCGAAGGAATCAATCAAGTTGATGTCGAAAAGGTGATGTCGGTCTACAATAAAGATGACCGGACGCTCTTTTTTAATTACAACGGTACGGCCACGATCGGCTGGCAAAATATGTATGACAACCGGAAAACGTCATATGCGAGCCGTTCAAATGTTACCCTTGAAGTTACCGGTGTGCGGGTTGAAATATTGAGCCCATCGAGTGCCTATGTCTCCTGTAAATGGAAGCAAACACAGGAGTTTAAGGGGCAGGTTGAGCAGTCGACCGGGCGAATGACGCTGATATTCAAGAAAATCGGAGGAAGTTGGAAGATTCTTCATCTCCACACATCACCCGACACATTTCCAAGCGAAGTCGTCATTCCGGCGTCCGAGAAAGAAGCGGTGGATGGTGACAATTAGCCGGCGCTCGAAGTTTCAAAAACCCGAATTTTGTTTTTAACTCGCGAGCGGTCACGCGACAGATCAGCCGGTAAGCGTCGGCGCGTTGCTGCGTCTTCTGAAAGCACGGACTTATTCAATCCTGCCTTTCGAAAACGACTTGGGCCGTGGCGTGTTCGGTCGTATGTGATATTGAAAGGTGTACGGTATCGGCGCCAAGCACATGAAGGAGTTTTCTCGCTTCACCGCTAATCTCAAACCCGGGGACCCCATCAGCGTCATTTCGAATTTCAATGTCGTGCCAAGTGATTTTCCCGCGCCATCCCGTTTTTAGTGCCTTTAAAAAAGCCTCTTTTGCCGCAAACCGGGCGCCGTAAGATTGAGCCGCGGCCGCACCCTTCGAATCACAGTATTGCCGCTCGTAAACGGTAAAAACGCGTTCGACAAAACGGGGCGTTCTTTCGATGGTTTCACGGATACGGTAGACTTCGATAATGTCGGTACCTATGGAAATGATCATAAACGAGAATGTATCTAATACCGGTTTTTTCTGGCGAGAAAAGAATGGCGTAAAAGTGTTGGTTTGTAAAGAGTTGGAAGACCGTGGGTTTATCAATGCGTTTTCAACAAGACTTGGCGGCGTTTCGCCGATGCCCGGTAACGACCTGAACTTAGCAGGGTTCGGAGAGGATTCCGACGAAAACATCGCCGAGAACCGAAAACGCTTTTTGGATGTCTTTGACGGTGATTTTACGCTCACCTCGGTCTGGCAGGTTCACGGCAATGATGTCAAGGTCGTCAGAAATAAAGCCGACGCGGTCAGCAATAACGGAAAATTCGATGCCATCGTTTCGGACCAGAAAGGTCTCCTGGCCGCGGTAAAAACCGCCGACTGTGTTCCGATATTGATCGGTCATCCCGGTTCGGGTGCGTTTTCAGCAGTCCATGCGGGTTGGCGCGGGACGGTTCGGTGCATCGTGCAAAATGCGATCGAAACAATGAATTCGGAATACGGCGCAAATGCGGAAGATCTATTCTGCGCCATCGGGCCCGCGGCCGGATGCGGGCAATATGAAATCGGACAAGAGGTCATTGACGCATTTCGTGAAAAGTTTTCCACATCTGGAAATCTTTTTACCAAAACCCGTAAAGGGCATGCACTCATTGACTTAAAGCTCGCAAACCAAGAACAGCTCATTAATGCCGGTGTCTCGGAGAACAAAATATATACCTCGCCGCTGTGCACCATGGAACGGGTCGATTTGTTTTTCTCTTACCGGAAAGAGAAGACGAAGTATGGAAAAACGGGTCGATTGATGTCGGTCATCGGACGAAAAAATAAGCCGTGATAAACACGGCCTTAGTCTGCTCAAACTGAAATTCGTCGGTTATGTGACGCGTGCCTTAATGTCGATTACTTTGGTCGTCGGGGCATAACAGACCTCATCGGTGCAAGCCTGGTACCGGATGCTGGCTTTGACCGTTATCCATTTGCCTTTATAGTTGCGCGGAACGGCCAGCTTAAACCCGAAGACCGTCCGTCCTTCATAGACGCTGATAGGTTCATCTGAAAAACTAAATTTCCTCATTTTTCCTGGAGGATAGGTGATACCGTAGGCGTTGGCGCCATTGGTGCTGAGGCTGATCCGGGTGGGGATGGCGTATTCGCTTTTTGGATTGTACGAGTTTACGTGCAGTCTTTGGGGAATCTTCAGCACAATATAACCTCTCGTCGTGCGTCCCTTGGCGGCCTTGCCCTTGTAAATCGAACCGGTAACCGTCTGCGCGCCTGCTTCACCAGCGAGGAATAATAGCATCACGCACAAAATTGTCGGCAAAATGTAAAGTTTCATAAAATTAGTCTTATTATTTAATGCTTTATACCAAAAGCGGATTACCTATGATGCGGCCGTTCCTCTCGAAGTTCGATCATTTACGTGAACGGATCCCTATTTTACCATAAAACTCCCCATCATTTGGCAGACCCGGTCGGTGTACTCTTCGCCATATGTAGCCAAAATTGATGTTTTGAGTTCGTAAACCTGGCATTGTGATTCGACTTCGACCAGTTTTCTCAGGATTTTATAAGGGACCTCGTCGTCGGATTTATGGCTTCTGACGATCAATCCGTTTTGACCTTTCGGTAAATCATCAAGCTTTTTGGTGGAAACCACACTCTCACCACCAAGCTCGATTTCATCGAAACAGCGCTGAAGCGTTGTATTCTCAAATATCCTCAGTCGGATCCGGGCACGCCAGATGTTTCTCGTGCTGCGGTCTCCGAAAAGTTTTGAGTAAGCCTCAAACGGGAAGTCCGGCGGGTCGCGCAGTGGATGCAGAAACCCCTCGGGCTTTTCGACCAAAAATTGGGAGGTTTCGATCATTTCGGGCCCGTATGCAGCAGCCGCGCTTTTCTTTATTCGGGTGGAGACGATCACCATTACTATGACGAGAATGCCTCCGATTATGATTATTTCCATACAATGCCTTAACGATGCATCACGTGATCTGCACCAAATTTGGCTCGTTTTTTGCGGCCAGTTGCCCGCAGGCTGCGAATATATCCCTGCCCCGGGGTTTTCTGACATATGCAGGAACGCCGTTTAGTTCGAGAATGCTTTTGAAGTTTTCGATCCTTTCCGATCCCGGAGGCATATATTCCAGCGGTTCAGCGGAATTATGCGGTATAAGGTTTACTTTGACGCGTTTCAGGTCATGTTTATCCAGAAGTTCTGCCAACTCCCGCGCGTGCGTATCCGAGTCGTTGACTCCGCCCAGCAGCACATACTCGAATGTAAAACGCTCCCCGCGGCCGAGAGATTTCTCGAATTCTTTCGCCGCCCTCATCAATTCTGAAAGGTTCCATCGTCTGTTGACGGGCATTAACTTACTGCGCAACTCATCATTTGCCGCCGAAAGTGAAATCGCCAGCCGCGGCCGTTTCGCAAGATTCGCAAACTCATATATTTTCGGGACGATCCCGACGGTCGAAACCGTGATCCGGTTGGGAACGATAAACAAACCGTCTTCTTCCGCCATTATGCTTACCGCCTTCGTGAGATTCGCAAAATTCATAAACGGCTCTCCGGCCCCCATCGCCACGAGATTAGTACCGCGGGGCGTTTCAGTAGCCGGGCCATAGACATCGTTTAAGACGATAATTATTTGTTCGATTATTTCTCCGGTCGTCAGATTGCGTAACAACCCCAGCCTCGCAGTCAGGCAAAAATCACATTGAAGCGCGCATCCAGACTGCGACGAAAAACAAATCGTGTCGCGTTTTTCGGTCGGAATAAAAACCGTTTCACCCGGGTGACGATCCTCAGTCTCCATTAGAAACCTGCGAGTCCCGTCTTCTGAAACATAACGGGACTTTATTGTCAGAGTTCTTGCCGAAGCCAAATCTCTTAATTTTTCCCGGAAGTCCTTCGGCAAATCCGTGATTTCATCAAACGAAAGCAAACGCCTTTGATGAAGTCCGCGAAAAATCTGAGATGCACGGTAACCGGGTTCACCGATCTCACCGACGAACGCAGAGAGCTCATCTTTCGTAAGACCTATAAGGTGTTTATTTTCCATTATTTCCCGAAAAGTTCCTCGCCTTTTAACCATTTGCCGCGGGAAAAAATTGCATCGGGCAAATTCTGAGTCAACGCATCAGCCGCGTTCCAATCGATTTTTCGTTCTTTCTTAAAGAAAAAGAGGGCCCCCTGGAATCCGCTTCTGACATTACCGTTATCGGCGAGGACATAATACTCTGATGAATCGAATTCGGATAGACCGGTATGACCGGAAAGGTCACCGACGCTCCGAATCGACACCGGCGGTGTCGATATTTCCGCGCGCCGCCGTTCCCGGTTTAACGCTATATCAGCTTCGTAAGGCATGAAATGCTTGACTGGTGTGACGGGTTTTAGGGGATCGCGGTCGCCGAGTTTCTGAACAGAGGAATCTTCTTTTTTGAACTCTTCGAAATTTACGATCGTAGCCTCGCGAAAAATGTAATCGTTAAGCCTGCCGGTGCTGTTAAACGGAAGGGATGAATAAGCCGAGACGTCCGCTTCGGCTTCGCTTGAATCGGCCAGAGACTGAAGGGCGGTCACGATAGCGATAAAATTCAGCTTGGTCAAAAACATTTCATCCCTTCCATGCGCTCCGCCGGTTTCTATTAAGATTACCGGCGTGCCGAGATCTGAAAACGTGTCTCCAAACGCTTTTTCGGTATAACGGTCATCATAACGCGCTATATTTCCGTTTATGAAATGGTCGAGCGCCTTGACGATAAGCGAACAAATCCGGTCGTTGCGTTTTTGGCCTTCTGACACTTCGATATTTGGATTTGCCCGAACCGCCAGAACGGAAATAGTAGCCTGCCTTGCCGTGCCTCCGACTGTTGTCAATTCACCCTGGTTATGAAGGTTAAATCCAATATCGGGCAGGAATTCGTTTCGCAGCTTCATTAAGACCGCCGCTTCCGGCGTTTCAAGTGCCCTCGCGTCACGGTTGATATCAATACCTTGGAGATTCCGTCGCCGGAAGAGTTCGGCACCGTCCGGGTTCAACATCGGTACGGCGCGAATCGTGACGGTCTGTTCAAGCTTGCTGACCCATTCAAGTTGATTCCGATTGGACTGTAAAAACGCAAAAATATCGATCAAAGCCGAAGTCGCGGTCGGCTCGTCGCCATGCATTTGCGACCACATCAAAACCTTGGTTGGCCCTTTACCCCATTCAATTTGGTAGATCTCGCGATTATCATAGCTTCGTCCGACTTCTTTCACTTTGATCAACCGGGTTTTCAGCTTTTCAAGATAGTCTTTGACATCCCGATGCCGAACGTTTGACGGCAAAATGCTCGTGATATGGGACTCATCCCAGGCGTCCGCCAGTTCTTTTGGTGTTTGTGCTGATAAATTTTGACTCATTAAATGGATCGTGAGGAGTATCAATACCGGGAAAAAATTCTTCATAGTATTTAAGAAACGCTCAATTGTGTTGGCAGCAAACCAATCCTGCTGTCAAAAACCAACCGACCGGTACCGTAATTGATGGTTGCATATCGATTTCATTTTCGATTTGTACTCCTCGATTAAATCGAGTTTCTCCATCCATAGAGTCTGCTCGGCCATTAGCTTCGGAAGATACAAAACGTCGTTAAGCGCATATTCGACCAGTTCATTCGTCCACACTTTGTCCCAATTCTTCCCAAACTTTTTTCGTTGGGATTTATCGAGGTCAACCGCAAAATATCGGTATAGGGTTTCGGCCAGCGATACGGATTGATCGGCTCCGCTGGTCAGAACTCTCTCCGCAATCATCGTGTCGTAGACGTTTTCGGCAAAATAACCGTTGGCCCGCAAAAAACCTAGGTCAAATCGCGCGTTATGAAAAACCTTCGTGATCGAATTCTCCTCGAGCAGCAAATGGAGCTTACCGAGCCCGATTCCTTCAGACGTCGGGATGAGTATATGAAATTCACCGTCCGAAAACTGCACCGAGAAAAGGGGGGCGGACTTCGGATCCAGGCCGCCGGTTTCCGTATCGCATCCGAGAATCTTTGCCCGCCTTAGTCTATCGTAAGCGCTGTCAATCTCACGTTTTGTTCGAGTCACCAGAAATTGCACAGAGATGATTGTAATTCAAACGGTGCCCGAAGATGAAACGGAAAAGCGGGCTGGGAAACAAAAACTCTCAACCAGATCGATTCATATTCCGGTTTTCCCGGCCGGGCTATTTTGATTTTGAAATTACTGTAATCCTACGTCGCGACTCGATTAAGGGATCGATTCGCGAAAAGACTTCTACTACAGAAATGGGTTATTCTATTTTCCTATGCCGCTTGGATTGAACGACATCGAGGCGAGGATAATCGGGTGCCTCATCGAAAAGGAAAACGCGACTCCGGATTATTATCCGCTGACGCTTAATGCCCTGACCAACGCCTGCAACCAAAAATCCAACCGTAATCCGGTAATGAGCCTTGATGAGCACGAAGTCGAACAGGCCCTCGAATTGCTGCTTAAAAAAGATATCGTTTACTTATTTTTCGGCAGCGGCAGCCGCACCCGCAAGTACAAACACCTTCTTCCGAAACTTCTCGATCTCGAACATCCCGAGACGGCGGTTATCTGTTTATTGCTATTGCGCGGCCCCCAGACGCTTGGAGAATTGAATCAGCGGAGCGGAAGGATCCATCAGTTTTCAGGCTTGGACGAGGTTTCTCAAACCGTTCATTCACTTGCGGGTAGAAACGAGCCGCTGGTGTTGGCGCTGCCGAAGGCGCCCGGACAGAAAGAAGAACGATTTGTTCAGTTATTGACCGGGGAGATTGACATTGAATCACTGTCGCGTGAAGCTTCGAAACCGGTCGGCGGCGGAAATTCAAATCGCGCTGTTGATCTCGAACAAAGAATCGCGGAGCTGGAGGCGGCTTTTGACGATTATCGAAAAGACTTTGAAGAATTTAAAAGACAGTTTGAATAAAAAGTAGCCGTGAGGAAGCTGAGTATTAACCCTGGAGGTTATAAACGCGGCAACTGTAAACTTCAAATGACGCTCGTTCCTCCCCAACGGTATTACGCCATCTCGTCCCAGACGATCTGACTCCTAAGACGCATAATCGTTTTTTCTTTTCCAAGCTGTTCAATCGCCGCGATCATCGACGGTCCGACCCCCTGGCCGGTTATCAGCACCCTGGCACCGTTTAACACGACGCCCAATTTGGTTCCTTTTTGCTCGCAAAATTCCTTTACTGCGCCGTGAATCCCATCGTGATCCCATTCGCTCACCGAGTCCAGGCGGTCGGCTAAGTCCGGCAGCCATTGACGCAAATCGGGGTGTTTTTTAAGATTCTTTGCGATCGCCTGTTCCTCAAAATCGAAATCTTCCGAGAAGAAAGCGCGGCCCTGCCGGCTAAAATCCTTGAGCGTGTAGAATCTCTCGCGAATCAAATCGACCGTGCCCTCGAACCAGGCCTTTTCGTCTTCGTCATATTCCTCGCGCCACAGTTTTTCCAACCGTAGTTCTTCGCGAACGAGCGGAATCAAGTCATCGAGCGGCATCGTCCGAATGTATTCAGCGTTCATCCACAGCGCCTTGTCGTCAGTCCAGCGCTTGGGGTTGCCGGGTTCAAAATTAAAGGCCGCGTTTGAACGGTTTATACCTTCCAGGGTAAACCTCTCGATAAGCTGGTCGTGACTCAGTATTTCCGTTTCGTCTTTCGGCGACCAACCCAAAAGCGCCAAAAAATTACGAAAGGCGTCGGCGACAAAGCCTTGTTTCTGATACAAGTCCATCGAAACTATCTCGCCGTGCGTCCGTTTTGAAAGTTTCTTCCCTCCCGGCGCCAAAATCAGCGGGAGATGACCAAAAATAGGTATCGTTTCGCCAAGGGCTTCGTAAATCAAAATCTGCTTGTGGGTATTTGTAAGATGATCCTGTCCGCGTATAACGTGGGTGATTGCCATTTTAATATCGTCGCAGACGACCGCCAGATTATAGAGAGGATGGCCGTCGGATCGCAGCAATACAAGATCCTCAATATCTGAATAGTCGCGTTCCTGTAAGCCGTAGACCCGGTCCTCGAAGACGGTTTTGCCCCTCTCAGGGACCTTTAACCTGATCGCAAAAGGCTGTCCGGCATCGGCCCTCTTTTGAGACTCTTCATCTGAGAGATTCCGAAATTCGTTGCTGCGCAAATCTTTATTTTCGCCAGCAGTCCGAGCCTTTTCGGCTATATCATATTTTATGTTCTTTTCCGCACGAACCTCCCTGGGGGTAAAATCCCGGTAAGCCTTGCCGTCGCCGAGCAACTTTAATGCCGCACTACGGTGGTCTTGAACATTGTCAGATTGGTAAACGATTTCCTCGTCAGGGGCAAATCCAAGCCAATTTAAACCGTCGAGAATCGAACGCGTCGATTCTTCCGTCGAACGCGCGAGATCAGTATCTTCAACCCTGATCAGAAACTTACCGTTCGTATGACGCGCGAATAGATAATTAAATAACGCTGTCCGAGCCGAACCGATATGGAGGTATCCGGTCGGACTCGGTGCAAATCTTACCCTGGTTCTCATATAAGAATGATTTTAACCTATGATCCTGTCATTATGCTGAAGTCGATGACGTGTTAAAAATTCCAAGACAGCTCAAATACAACAAAAGCTATCAAATTAGAATTTGACAGCCTCCGGTACCACGCAAATCGTTTATCTAGGTTGCAAAAATAATCTGGCGGAGACGACAGGATTCGAACCTGTGAAGGGCTATAAAACCCTTAACGATTTAGCAAACCGCCGCTTTCAGCCACTCAGCCACGTCTCCGCTTTATTTTTTACAATACGCCATCTTTAGGGCATTTGCCGGATGTGACGCAGAAAACATTCTAGCCTCTGGGCAAACTTTGTCAAGTTTCGATACATCAGAACAGGTAAATATTCTTGTCCTTTTTGCTTGACACTATTGACATTACATCAGAAAATGGGCTGTTGTACGAAAATTGCGCAATTTTTTAGCGAAAGTTATTGAAATCTCCGAAGAGGAATTAGGTTCTCCCCGAAATTTGCTTGAGGAAGCATTTTGAATGATTATGCGAAGTATTAAATATTTTAGGGTTCCGTTAACTTTGCTCATCGGAACGTTTGCATTTATGTTTTTTGCAAACGAAGCGCAGGCCGAGGTGCCGGCGGAAAAAGGCGGGGCAAAATTTGGCGTAATCAAGGGAGTAGTCCGCGATAATTCAGGAAATCCGATTTCGGAGGCGACGGTAGCAGTCTTTCGGGTAGGCACTTCGAAACTTCTAAAACAGGTTACGGCATCCTCAAGCGGCAAATTTTTTGCAAGAATCGTTCCCGGCACTTATACAATTCTCGCCGTTGCACAGGGTTTTAACCCGGTTACACTTCAAAAGGTCAAGGTTAATCGATCTGCCGAGTTGGTTTACGGATTTAAGCTTGAGCGGTCGGGTGCGGGAAATACTTTGCCTGAAAGGCAGGCGGATCGAAACAGTCCGAAATGGAGAATCAGGGCGGCATCCCGCCGTTCGATCTATCAAAATCGCGAAGGAGAAATTCCGGTTGATATCGATTCATCTGACGGAATTACTGCCGGCGAAAGTGCCGATGTGGAACAGCGAATCGGGACGATCGAGGAAGGAGAAGATCGCGGCAGACGAAAGGGACAATCGGTAGTCGAGACTTTTGTAGCAAGCACCGGCAAGGATTCTTACACCGGAGTTAACTTTGCGACGCTCCAGCCGCTCGGCGACAATGCCGATATCGTCTTATCCGGACAAGCTGGAACTGGAAGATCGGCACCGAAGAGATTTGAAACGAATTTAAACTTCCGCTCCGGAGAAAAACACAATTTAAACTTAAAGGCATCGATAATAAAGCTCGGCAATCTCAATCTTGCAGAAACGGAAGATCAGCTGCTCAGTCAGGTTTCCTTCCAGGCGCTTGATCGGTGGAAGGTGCGAGAAGGCGTGATAGTGGTTGTCGGCCTCGATTATTCACGATTTCTCGGAGCAGGTAACGATTCGTCGTTGAGCCCGCGTTTGGGTTTTCAGTTTGACGTCAACGGCAAAACCCGGGTCAGATCAGCATATACAACCCAAACCGAACCGCGTACATGGCAGCGGGTCATCGACCTTGAAGACAATCAAATCCTATTCCGTGAACCTGTTGCGATTGAGGATATCGCGGTTAAAGACAACAAGCCGCTGATGAATAAGAATCGCCGGCTCGAATTCGGGGTCGAAAGAATTCTCGACTCGCGTTCAACGGTTGAGGCGAACGTTTTTTTTGATGCAGTCGTCGGACGCGGAGTGGGTTTGACGAATTTGCCGTTTGACGGGCTTAAAACCGGTCAGGCCGGAATCGGAGATTTGGTTGCCTCGCAGCACGGAAAGGCACAAGGTCTGCGTGTAGTTTACACACGACGGTTAAACGACGTGTTTGGTACATCTGCAGGCTACTCATTTGGAAACGGACAAAGGCTTTCGGAAAACATATTGACCAATCCGGCAAATGCGTTCGACGCTGACTTTTTCCAAACATTTTTTGGAGAAATCAACGCAGATTTCGCAAGCGGAACGAGTATTCGCACGATTTACCGATTGTCTCCGAAAGCGACCGTATTTGCGATCGATCCTTTTCAGGGCCGACTTGCAATCTACGACCCGGGCCTCAGTTTCATGGTAACGCAGGATTTGCCGAATTGGGGACTTCCGATCGACGCCGAGGCCGTGCTTGACGCGAAAAACATCCTGAACCTTCAAAACGGCCTCGACTTGCATGACGGCGTTTTGTTGTTAAATTCTCAAAGACGGATCTTGCGAGGCGGTATTCTCGTCAGGTTTTAGGGGAATTAAAAATTGGGAATTGGAAACCGCAAATGAGCGCGGATCTAACGGATAAAACTTGAAATAGTCTTGCCGTTATCTGCATTATTTTGCGGTTTTTTTTTCCATAATCTTGGATTTAATAGGGATTTTTGGATTGAATTTCAATTAATTAGTCGTTTATTTAGACTAACGGCCCGATTTTACGGCGTTATCGGGCACCAGGCAACTGTTTCAACCGTGGAACGCTTATTGCCTTTTAGAATAAATCGGTGAAGTGCGGCGTAAATCGATGAAAGGAAGAGTGCTTACAAGTTGGAGTTTAATATGGCTTTTGGCTACTGTAATTTTTGTGGCCATTGGCGCTCTTAATCTTCTGCAAAGGGCATACAATCCGCTTCCGCCGACGGATGGAGTCGTATGGGTTCATAACGACGATGGTATTTACGCGCAAAAAGTCGCTCCGGGCTTGGCCGCATCGCGAGCGGGATTGGCGGTTGGCGACAAACTGATCGGTATCGGATTTGACGATGAAAAAATCGAAGAAAACGTTTTGGTCAGTGATATTTATATCTATCTCGAGCAGGCCGGAGTTGGCGGAAGCCTGACATACCTTTACCAACGGCCTTCATATTCATTTTCAGATAATTACTATTACGCGGACCTCAGGAATATTGATACGCAGCCGCGTTGGACCCCATCGATTATTTTGCTATCGTTAGTCGGTGCAATATGGCTGGCGATTGGCGTCTTTGTGCTTTTAAAGCAGGGAAGCCGTTCGCCGTTTGTTTTGCATTTTGCAACAGTTTGCCTGTTTGCTTTCGTATTTCACAGTTACCGGACAATAGGGCTTGGCGAGGATTTCGATCTAGCTGTCAAGCTGCTTGACGATATGGCGTTTGCGCTATTTGTGCCGCTCTTTATGCATTTCTGTCTACGTTATCCGGTAAGAAGCGAAGTATTTGATAATCCGCGCTGGAAAACATATGTGTTATACGTTCCGGCTGCCGTGATATCGTTCGGCATTCTATTTGTTTCTTTGGCTTACCATATCGTTCCGGTAGAATCTTTTTCGATTTGGGTGGCCAACGTCACGGATCGATTCAATTTAGTCAACAATCTCGACTCCGCCAACCTTTATCACTTTATAACCGGGATTTCACTTGGCGCCGGCGTTTTGATTTGGCGGTTTGTTAAGAACAAGAAAACTGTTGTCAGGCAGCGTTTGAAATGGGCGATGTGGGGTACGATCGTTGCGGTAATTCCGATTGCTGCGTTTCAGATCGCCAAAAGATTCATTTTTCTCCCCGAAGACGGGCTGACGGCGGCGCTTACCATCCTGCCGTTAGCATTGATCCCGTTTAGTTTCGGTCATTCAGTAGTTCGCTATCGTCTGATGGATGTCGACGTCGTGGTTCGGCGTGCATTCGTTTATGCGATTACCACGGTGGCAATTGCCGCGATGATCGGAGTGATTGCTCTCGGGTTGGTTTTCTTGGCTCTTGGCGACAACCTGTCGAATACCGAGATTGCGCTTCGCGGACTGATCGCGGTAGTTGCGATGGCGGCAATCGTGCTTCTTTCCGAGCCGCTTAAAAATTTCTTGCAGGAGCGTACCGAAAGATATTTTTACGGTGAAAAGTATGACTTGAGACGCGGATTGCTCGATTTCGGGCGAACCATTTCAGCAACCACCGCACTTGAACCGCTTCTGGTCGCCCTGACGGATCGACTTCAGGAAGTGTTAGATGTTGAAAAAGTGGTCGTGTTTATTGAAGACCGGACATCGAAAAAAGGGTACCGGATTGGAAGATCGGTCGGATTGGACCAGAATTATAAAATACCGAAGGATTTCCGCAACATGATTCGTCAGAAATCGGCACAAAAAGGTGTTGTCCGTGCCGATGAGTTTGTTGCCCTTGAAATTGAAAGTCCCAATACTGACGGTAACGGCAATTCGATCGTCAGACAGGAACTTCATTATTTTGTTCCCTGTGTGATTCGGGGGAAAATGGTTGCGGTTATCGGTCTCGGCCGCGCGAAAAACGGCTCGCTCCTTTCATCTGAAGACATCTCGATTCTTCAAACTGCCTCCGGATATGTCGCCGTCGCAGTTGAAAACAGCCTGCTTTACCAGGAACAGGAAGCGCGGGCGGAAGAACTCGCGTTGCTGAAGGAATTTAATGAATCGATCGTCGAATCAGTAAATGTCGGGCTTATTGCCGTGGATGAACACGGATGTATCATCCGGTGCAATTCGACATTCGAAGAAATACTGGGATTTAGCCGTGAACAATCGGTCGGTTACCAGATAAAGGAAATCTTTGACGAGGGTTTTGCGCAAAAGATCGAGACGATACTCGGTGAGAGCCGCTGGCATTTGACCGAAATCCGCAATGCCTACAAGCTTCAGACAAAAAACCACAAAGGTGAGCATTTGACGTTAAATGTGGCTATTGCGCCCCTGAGATCGATGTCGGAATCTCAAAAGGGAGCAATTGTTGTTATCGAAAACGTGACGCAAAGGGTCAAATTTGAAGAGAGCCTGCAGCAGAATGAGAAGCTTTCGAGTATCGGCCTGCTGGCCGCGGGCGTCGCCCACGAGGTCAACACGCCGCTGACCGGTGTTTCGAGTTATACCCAAATGCTGATGGGTATGATTCCCGAAACCGATCCGAAACACGCACTGCTTAAAAAGGTTCAAAAACAAACCGAGCGGGCGACAAACATCGTCGGCAATTTGCTTAATTTTTCGCGAGCCGGAAACGCGGCGGAGTTTACCGAGCTTGACATCAACAAGCTGCTTGATGACACCTTGCAGCTTCTTGAACCTCAGTTGCGAAAATCAAGCGTTGAAATCGTGAAAAAATATACCAGCATCCCGCCGAAGATTTTTGGAAATGCGGGAAAGCTTCAACAGGTATTTACGAACTTAATAATAAACGCCCGAGATTCTATCCTTAACGGCGGTGAAATAACTCTGGTGACCGCTTATGAAGGCGAGAGTGAGATCGCGATTATGGTTTCTGACACCGGGACGGGCATCGAACCCGAACACCTCAACAAAATCTTTGATCCATTCTTCACGACTAAGGCGGTCGGCAGCGGGACTGGTTTGGGTATGGCTGTAACGTACGGAATAGTCCAGGAACACTCAGGCACGATTTCCGCCACGAGCAAGTTGGGTTTTGGAACGACTTTCCGGCTTGTGTTTCCAATTGCTCAAAAACAAAAACGCCGCGTGGCCGGCTGATGCACGAATTCGTTTCGCTCAACTGCCGGATTACGCCCCATTCAGAAGCCAATATATCCGCAATTTCAGCGTCAGTTCTTCACGGGAAAGGCGTGTTTACAACGCTCGCAATTCGTGATTCGACACCCTTTCTTTGGGAAAAACATTGGATCAGGCTAAATAATCACGCCCAAAGGCTTTATATCGATACTTCCGGATTTGAGGAATCGGCGGTTTTGAAATCTCTCAAAGAACTCCTGGATTTAAACCAGGTTTCAAACGCCCGATGCCGCCTCTCATTTTTTGACGGAGGATCGAGTCCCGTTTGGCCCTCAGGAATTAATAGTAACGCGATCTTATTGATCCAAACCGCCGACCCGAAGGAAATTAAACAAAACACGAGAATCACAATTTCTTCCATAATTGTTAATTCCACGTCACCGCTGGCGGGGATTAAGTCTGTTAACTATCTTGATAATATCCTGGCGCTCAAAGAAGCCGAGAAACAGCAATTTGATGAGGCTATTCGGATTAATCAACGAAACGAAGTGGTTTCAGCCTGCATGGCTAACGTATTCTGGCTCAAGGGCAAAACGCTCTTTACGCCCAGCCTGAAAACGGGTTGCCTGGCGGGAACTATCCGCGCATTTTTACTGGAACGGCGTCAAATATTTGAAGTCGAGAAAGGAGTGGAATCGCTTGAAGATGCCGATCTAATTTTTTTAACGTCATCGGGGATCGGCATCGTTCAAGTCGGAAGCCTAAACGAAAAAGTATTTACACCCGAATTGGATGAGTTTGTCGGAATGATTGACGGGAGCCGTTAATCGGCAGCAGGCCGAACGCAGAAGGGTAGGAGGCGGACTAAAAAGCGAAACACGAAATCCAATTTCTGACCGCGCAGCCGCTTCGAATCAAGTGACGGATCCGCCGCAGCTTGAACCCGAACCAGCTGTGCACCCGAAACAATGAACATCCGTCATAATTTTCCGGTTATCAAATTTTCCGGGTGAAAAATCCCGGATGTTTTGACCGGCCCTGCCGCTGACCGGGATTCCGAGCATTTGGTTGAAATCGCAGTCGAATAAATTACCGAGCCAATCGACGCTCAGCGTGTTTCGGCACATAAGGCCCTGGACCGCCCCCGGGTTATAGGCGTCGATGATTTTTTGGATATAGCTCTTTTCGTTTCCCGTACTCCTGAGCCAATCCAGAAATCTGGCCACCGGCATATTTGTAATCGTATACAAATTATTGAAAACAATGCCGTAACGGCCTTTCAACTCCCGTTTGAAATCAGCTTCGATGGCGGTTTGTTCGGGAGGCAGGAATGCACCTGCCGGATTGTATACGAGATTCAAAATCAACGCCGAATCACGCTTTCCAAACCCAATAGAATTCAATCGTTTCAACCCTTCAATCGACTTTTCAAATACACCGGCTCCTCGCTGCGAGTCCGTCTGTTGCTCGAGAAAATAGGGCAGGCTTGAAACGATCTCAACATCGTTTTTACGGAAGAATTCCGGAAGGTCTTCATGGCCAGGTTCGAACATTACGGTCAGATTGTGGCGGACAATGATTTTAGGCGCGAATTTTCGTGCTTCGGTCACAAAATACCGAAAATCGGGAATCAATTCGGGTGCGCCGCCGGTTATATCGAGCGTCGGAATCTTATATTTCCGCAAGACATCGAGACAGGCGTCGATGGTAGGTCGATCCATAATCTCGGTCCGGGTCGGGCTCGCATCTACATGGCAGTGCTTACAGGCTTGGTTACAAAGCTTCCCAACGTTTACCTGAAGAATTTCGACATTTGACGAACGAAGATCGAGATTATCCTCCTTTAACCTGCATTCAAACGAGACCGCAGAATCGGGCATTGCCGGTAAGCCATTTCGCCTCGTAATCTGAATATGAGCTGTAGTTGTCATAGGTTTACATCGAGATCTTATCGTGCGCGTTGTGCGACTGTACGCCGTGTATCAAGCTGGCGCCTCCCCGAATTGCCGACGCGAGATGCATCGCCTCGGTCATTTGTTCCATATTCGAACCGCTTTCAAGCGAACTCCGCGTAAAGGCTTCGATACAATAAGGACATTGGACAGTAACTGCGACAGCCAAGCCGATGATCGCCTTTTCGCGTTTTGAAAGAGCCCCTTCCGCCTGGCACGCTTGATACCAGGCCATAAATTTTTCATAGAGGTCGGGTGAGTGTTTTCCCATCTCATCAAACCGGTCTAAGTCTTTTTCTTCGTAATAGCTCATAATTTTATCGTTTTAATATCAGCAAAACTTTTTCCATTTGCCGCCGGTGCCTCGGGGCATGGACGATTGCGTGTTCAAGCATTCGATCGATGTTGTAAGTAATACCCTAACTCGCATCGATATATACTCGTAAAAATAACCGAACTCACCATATGATTGACTATCCGATTAATCAAACGACAATTTCATCTTGGGTCGCGGTATCGGCGATTCGCCCGTATAGTTCCCAGCCGGATTCTTCAGCAGCCGATTTAACCTCAAGCAACACCCGTTTATCTTCATCCATCAGCGAACCGCTCGCGCCGATCCGGTGATCATTTAGTGGTTTTTCTAACAACAATTCTCTCCGTCGCCGCAGGATTCGCCGGCCAGAGTTAGATCGTATCCGAGTCCTTTTGTTTCGCGCGGGTGGCGGGTTGCGGTCCGTTTACAATCGAACTGAGAGGCGTCTTCCGGGGAAATCGCATTTAGCGGTTCAACCAAAATTAATTGTGAAGCATAAGGTTCTTTACCATAAATCCCGAAGGTTTTTTCGCAAACTGCCATCCGCTGTCCGCGGACGAGCATATGCCCGTCGTCATCGAGAACTTTTTTCCACGGGCCTTTATAGATTGCCGCTTGGTTGTGTTCAAAACAGTCACCCTGTTTACCCTTATAGGCGGTAACGGTGACCGAGCGAAACTCAATCCCTTCGACAGTTTGCCAGGGAGTTTCATCCCGCTTTACGATCTCCATGCCATAGAAACCCGCTTTCGCAAATGCTTCAATAAATAAGTCTTCCCGGTAGGCCCCCGATATGCAACCGCTCCACAATTCCGGTTTGTCTTGTAAATGAACGGGGACATCTTCATCCGCTACGATATCTGAAATCGCGACTCTTCCGCCACGTTTCAGCACACGAAACATTTCGTCAAACATTTTGCTTTTGCAATCCGGTTTGACGAGATTCAAAACGCAATTAGACAAAATAATATCGATCGAATCGCTTGGAATGAGCGGGTTTTTTACTCGCATTTTGCTTATCGCCGACTCATAATCTTGCAACCGGCGCGCGCTGTCGACCGGATTCTCCTTCAAATAATTGTCGACGAGCGCCAGATCAAGTTTTAGGTCCTCTATCCTCCCGTACCGAAACTCGACGTTGTCGTATCCGATTTTACCGGTGATTTCGCCATGGTATTTATTAGCCAGTGCGAGCATTTCAGGATTTGTATCGACACCGATTACGGCACCGGTTTTCCCAACCAGCTGAGAAGCGACATAGCAGATTTTCCCGCCGCCGGAACCTAGATCAAGAACCGTGTCCCCTTCTTTCACAAATGCGGAAGGATCACCGCATCCATAGTCTCTATCGATTATCTCAGCAGGCAGTATCTTTAATAATTCCGGATCGTAATTGACAGGGCAGCAAAGCGCGGGTTCAACTGCGTTGGCCGCATTCCCATATCTTTCGTTAACGGCGGTTTCGATGTCCAGATCATACGGCATAAGCGTTTTATTAACTCCTGTTGGATTTGAAGGCGGCGAAATCGGTTTCGCTTGGCGGGAAACCCATTATTACCTGATTCTAATTCGCAAAGTTTTATTAAGACTGCGATTATTGATATTGATGTCGATTGAGTTTCGATTTATTCCATGATGAAAAGAGCGATCATTATAATGACGAAAGTTCCCGGACACGGGAACGTAAAGACCCGGCTCCATCCTTTTTTAACTCTTGACGAATGTCGTGAATTAGCGATCTGCCTACTCAAAGACACGGAGAAGAAAATCTCGCAATTTAATGTTCCGACGATTATTGCGTTTACGCCAGTCAATCAAAAGAATGAATTGAACTGCATTTTACAATACCGGCATACTCTTATCGAACAGCGGGGATCGGAACTCGGTGAAAAGATGTACCACGCGTTCGACTTTGCCTTTGGCCAGGGCTATGAGTCGGTAGTTATGATTGGGACTGATAGCCCGACTGTGCCCGAAAGCGAAGTATCCGAAGCGTTTGAGATTTTGGGAAGCAGCAAGGGAGCGGTAATTGGCAAAACGGAAGACGGCGGGTTTTATTTGATCGGGTTTCATTCCGTTAGAAGAGAGCTCTTTGAAGCGGTTGAATGGGGTTCGGAAAACGCGTTTAGGCAAACGGCCGCGAATATCAATCGAGCCGGTTTAAGCCTGCAATATATCCGGACATGGTACGACGTCGATAAACCGGAAGATCTTTTGCGCCTCAGGGCCGATCTCGAGACCAATCCGGAATTAGCGCCAAATACGTTCGAATGGCTAAAGAATTTCTAACCTGCTAAAATGCCAGATCAACAAATTTATGGTTTAAATTATTTAATCTCCTTTGCCGACAGGCATTTCTTTGCTATTCCCTGAATCAGGAAGCTAACGGTGAAAAATAGCAGTCAGCCAATTGTAATGAAGTTCGGCGGCACCTCGGTAAATGACGCCGAGGCGTTTTCCCGTGTCGCAAGTATCGTCGGCGATCTCAAAGACAAATCACCGGTAATTGTAACATCAGCAATGGCAAAAGTTACGGATGCTTTGCTGGAGGCATTCGATCGGGCAAAGCGAGGGGATTCGGGCAG
The DNA here is from genome assembly GCA_041576495.1 of Aridibacter sp. Lineage (GTDB taxonomy): Bacteria > Acidobacteriota > Blastocatellia > Pyrinomonadales > Pyrinomonadaceae > Aridibacter. The sequence goes on from JBFGKW010000013.1 coordinate 35,648, forward strand.
CGGGTTTTTGATGCTGGGGGAGCATTTCGACCGTCATCAAAGGGTCGCCGACGTATTACTCGATCCGCCGCGGAAAATGGCGTTCCACGAGGAATTGAGTCTCGCCAAAGAAGAGTTGTCGGGTCTGCTTTTGCGGGCCGAACGGCGAAGTCTCCCTCTTCAAATGCTTAAAGATGCAATCGTCTCTTACGGCGAGCAACTTTCTTCGCGGCTCCTCGCAGAAGTTTGCAAAACCAGCGGTATCAATGCCCGCCAAATTGATTCGCGCCGGATCATCGTTACCGACGATGAATACGGCTCGGCAAAACCGATTTGGGATGAAACGGAAAACCTCATCCAGCTTGAGTTGAACCCCCTTATCGAAGACGGTGAGATCCCGGTTATGGGCGGGTTTATCGCGGCTAACCGGGGCGGTGAAACTACGACCTTGGGACGCGGCGGCTCGGATTATTCGGCTGCACTGATCGGCGCTGCGTTAAGGGCGAAAGAAATTCAGATTTGGACCGATGTGACGGGCGTTTTAACCTGCGACCCGAGGATTTGCCCGGATGCCCGGACGATCGAGGTCTTGTCATATAACGAGGCTGCTGAGCTCGCTTACTTCGGCGCGAAGGTTCTTCATCCAAAGACCATTCAACCGGCGGTTGATCATTCGATTCCGGTAAGGGTCTGTAACTCGAACGCGCCGGCAGAAAAAGGCACGATGGTGCTCGCCGAAAGCGGTGTTTCCGATAACAAGATCAAGTCGATCGCCCACAAGACCGGAATTACGATTCTGAGAATTTCAAGTGCGCGGATGCTGGGAAGTTACGGATTCATGTCGGCCCTTTTTCAGATTTTCGAACGGTTTCGAACGGTAATCGACGTTATTTCGACATCTGAGGTTTCCGTTGCGTTAACGCTCGACAATACGGAATCGCTTGAGAAAATAGTTACCGAATTGGAGCGTCTCGGAGACGTCGAAGTCGAACATGGGTATGCGGTTGTCTGCATTGTAGGCGAAGGACTCCGGGCGGCATCCGGACTCGCGTCTCAGATTTTCTCGACCATTGAGGATATCAATATTTCGTTAATCTCACACGGCGCCTCGAGCGTTAATCTTACGTTTGTGGTTAAAGACGATAAGGTGACTGAAGTTATAAGGAAATTACACGAGTCTTTTTTCTGATACTTTCGCTATCGTGAAATTCGCAAAGGGGACCAATTTGAGATATCGTTCCGGATCGGCGTGTGTAGATCGCGAATCGTATCGCGATGCAGAATTGGAGCAGATCGCAGAAACTGAACCATTGTTTCGGTTCTCCTAAGGCTTATGACGCATAATTATAATCAGCTATAATCCGGTCGAGATTAATGGACTTATTCAAGCTAACCAAAGAATTGATGAGCATTCCTTCCGTGTCCGGCGACGAGCATTTGGTCGGGCGGTATTTAGGCGAGTATCTCCTTTCTCTCGGTTACGGGGTCGAACTTCAGGAGGTCGAGAAAGGACGCAACAATCTCGTTGCCTGGGCTTCCGATGATCCGCAGGTTTTTTTATCGACCCATATGGATACGGTACCGCCGTTTATACCGCCAACAGAAGATGATGAGAAAATCTACGGTCGCGGATCGTGCGACGCAAAAGGAATCATCGCCGCGCAAATCGTCGCGGCTGAAAATCTGAGACGAGCCGGGATCCTCAAAATCGGATTGCTATTTACGGTTGATGAAGAAGAATCGGGAGCCGGAGCACGAGCCGCAAATGAACTTCCGATCGCAAAGAAATGCAAATACCTGATAAACGGTGAACCGACTGATTTGGATCTTGCCATCGGGTCAAAGGGCTCGCTTCGGATGCTGCTCAAGACAAAAGGACGTGCCGCCCATTCGGCTTATCCGGAAATGGGTGACTCGGCGATTGAAAAAATCCTGGACGTTCTCAAGGATGTTTTGAAAGCGGATTTGCCGAATGACGATTTTTTCGGGGAAACGACATTAAATATCGGAACCATTAGCGGCGGACTCAAAACAAATGTCGTTCCGCCGTTTGCCGAAGCGGGACTGCATATTCGGATGGTTTCCGAAATCGCACCGGTGATCAGCGCACTGGAAGAAGCGATCGCCGGACGGGCGTCACTGGAGACTATGTCATGCAGCCTGCCGGTTAAGATGCTTGCGGTGGACGGATTTAAGCAAAAGGTAGTACGGTTTACAACGGATATTCCTTATTTAACGAACTGGGGCACGCCGCTGCTGCTCGGGCCTGGATCAATACTTGACGCGCATACCGCGGATGAATACGTACTCAAACGGGATTTGGAAGAGGCCGTCAGGCTCTACGAGAAGCTGGTCAGGTATTTGATTGATGAAGGCGCAGATAACGGGATGACGGTGAAAGGTAAATGATAGCCCGGGTCGCCATAAATTCATTCCGCAACTTAAAGCTAATACATTTTTAGAATTACTCGAGGCGGATACAATCTTATGAAAATTGCATTGATCGGCTATGGCACGATGGGGAAACTGATCGAAATCCTGGCCAAGAATAAAGATCACCAAATAGTCGCAATAATCGATGAGGCTGAAGCCGATCTAACTGTGGAGGAATTGGCGGAAGCGATAAATCCGGCCGATGTCGCGATCGATTTTAGCATCACGAAAACAGTCAGAAAGAATGTCGAAGCGACGTGTCTGGCTTCCGTTTCGATGGTTGAAGGCACGACAGGCTGGTATCAGCAGCTCGATGAAGTAAAAAAGTTCATTCAAACAAATGATGGTTCGTTTGTATTCGGGGCGAATTTCTCGATCGGCGTCAATTTGTTTTACCGGATGGTCGGCCATGCGGCCGAATTGTTTTCAAAATTTGGAGACTACGAGGTATTTATCGAAGAACAGCATCATTCGCGAAAGGTCGATGCTCCGTCCGGAACCGCGTTGAAACTCAATTCAATTGTTACGCAGCACATCAAACGGGAATTTTCGGTTTCCTCGACACGCGCCGGCAATATCCCGGGAACGCACCGCGTTGGCTTTGACGGTCACGCCGATCAAATTCTGCTTGAACATTTTGCACGTTCGCGAGAGGGATTCGCATCAGGGGCGATCCTCGCTGCGGAGTGGATCGTCGGAAAGAAGGGCGTATGGGAATTTACTGAAGTCATGGATGAAATCGTAGCGGCAGAATGATGCGGTATCCGGTCCAGCTCCGGGCGTAAAGTTGAAAACGAGACAAGAAAAAGGGAAAGCACGGAACCCATCGGCGAAAGTCGTACACGGGCAAATCGGGAAAATGAAACCGCGTGTGAAAATATGTTGTATTTCAAGCAAGGAGGAAGCGTTTGCGGCCATAGGTCTGGGTGCTTCCGCATTGGGATTGGTTGGCTCGATGCCCTCGGGACCGGGTGTCATATCAGACCGGAAGATTTATGAGATCGCTCGCGAAATCCCGCCTCCGATTGCCACCTTTTTGCTGACCAGCGCGACGAGGGCGGATGACATCATCAATCACCACCACAAAACTAAAACGAATACGATTCAAATCGTTGATACACTTGAAGACGCCGATTATAGGTCGATTCGCGAGGCGCTCCCGATTACAAAAATTGTACAGGTGGTCCATGTATTGGATGAGAGCGCGGTCGATGAGGTGCTGCGTGTCGAAGAACACGTCGACGCAATACTACTCGATTCGGGTAACCCCAACCTGGAGGTCAAAGTGCTCGGCGGGACGGGAAAAACACACGACTGGGATCTGAGCAGGAAAATCGTTGAGCTCTGTAAACGGCCAATTTTTTTGGCGGGCGGTCTGGGCGCTGCAAACATCGCCGAAGCCGTCAAAGCTGTTGATCCCTTTGGAGTTGATCTTTGTTCGGGCGTGCGGACTAACGGAAGATTGGATTTCTCAAAACTCAAACGGTTTTTTCAAGCGATTGCGACGACGTAGCGCCATTGCAGGTTTGATTTTGAAGGTTGCACTTCTGACCTAAAATACAGGGTATCCAGATCTTCGTTTAGCGCGAAAAACCAATTTGGCTAACGCGGCCTACAAAAAAACAGAAGCCTCTAAAATCTGACTTCTGCTTCTTAGATTGAATACCCTGTTTTCTTACGCAAAAACTATCAGGTAGTTGCCGCGGTGAGATTTTCCTCAGAATCTTCTTCTTCATCTTCATCTTCATCTTCATCCGTCTCGTAATCACTCGAAAAATCAGATGAATAAATTAATGTCTCAGGCTCCTCTTCGTCGCCGGCAGTTTCTTCCTGTTCTTCTGCCTCATATTCGGTGGTATCTTTCGCGACGCGCGTTTCAAATTCTTCTATCGACTTGACCATTGTACAACCGCCCTCGAGTATCGCCCCGTCTTCGATAATTAAACGAGGTGCCTGAATATTCCCGACCACCCGTGCACTCCGGCCCAGAGTTAGTTTTTCCGTCGTGACTATATCACCGTTTACCGCTCCGTTGACGACCGCCGATGCGACCGTAATGTCGGCATCAACTTGTCCGGTTGCACCGATTATCAGCGCGCCGTCCTCTGAAGTAACCTGCCCCTTTATATGCCCGTCGATTCGGAGCATCGAATCAAATGAGGTTTCACCGGTCAACACCGTTCCACAGCCGACAAATCCACTCAACCGGCCCTCCTTTATGTCCTTTGCCATAAGTTCGCTTTCAGAAAACGCATTTGCCGAAGGATCGCTTCTCAACGAAACGGCCGGATTAGTGACGGCTTCCTCATTTGGCGTTGATTCGTCTTCGTTTAGTCTCGAACTCTTTCCCATTCTGATCATTGAAAATACCTCCGTAAAAGTGCCGCTTTATCTTGAGAAAAAAAAAGAAAAAATGTGTGAAGAATTAACTGATCATTAAATTCTACAACATATGTCGTCTCCAAAACTAGTTTTAGCGGGAGTTTTTATTTTTTATGCTCGATGCAAGGACATCGTTGAGTGCAAGTATCGCCATTTTCTTTGGCTTCGCGGGAAGTACGATGCCATTAAGCTCATATGTTTTGTTCCCGACAATTGTCGCTTTTCCGAGTTCCACCCAGCCCTTTCCATAATCAACATAAATCGGAATCGGCATAACAAAATTATCAGAGACGTTTGATTGAATGATTTTAGCGTTCATAACGGTTTTTCCG
>JBFGKW010000014.1:0-40675 GCA_041576495.1 Aridibacter sp.
ATAAAAGCGCTGCCGTTCCAGAACATCGATAAGCCCGTGGATGCGTTTCCGCCGCTCGTCAGAAAGCTTTGTGCCCGGTTTCGATTCTTCGAGAATGCGCGACATCGCATCAAAGTCGAACGCCCCCTCAAACGACGAGCCCACGCCGGATTTCAAGCGATCGGGAGTCCGACCGGGTCTTGAGCCGACGATTTCTGCCTTGAGGATGTCGCGAAGCTTGAGCAAAAGGCGCTCGGCCCTTTGACGGAAAGCTTCGGCTTTGCGCGCCTCAACTTTCTTCCATACGTGACGAACGACACGCGAAGGCAAGCGGGAATCGGCATCTGCAATTTCGCCGGCGGCTTGGAAAGCTGTCCACAAGTGTCTGGCAGAATCTCTTAATCCGTCGCGTTGGCCAGCAAGGCGGTCGGCTGCCGAATTCCAAAGCTCGCCGAAGTCACCGGCACCATCGGCAGCCAATACCCGTCTAATCTCCCGTTCAACCCGGTAGCCGTGATGTCCTATTCGGTCCCGGTCCCTGTCGGGGTCATTACCGATCGCCTCCACGGCATCGTCGACCATGCGGCTGAGCGAGTCCAATGCCCGCTCAGGCGGTCCTTCGCGGTTTAGAACCAAAGGGAAGTCGTAACGCAGCGTACTCAAATCCGCATAACGCGCTAACAACGCGGGCCGGTATCGGGAGTCAAATGTCCGCAGTTCCCGTCCCTCGCGACGGCCCGTGAGATAAAATGCGATCTGTTGTTGGAGTTTACGTTCCATTTTCATAAGGTTCTAAGCGGGTCCCGTGTTCTCCGGCCATACTGTAAATTTGTCAAACTCCGCCTCGAGGCCCTTTTTTATGAGGTTCGTTGTGCGGAGACTCGGATCGCGCCTCACGTCCTCGTAGCACGGGACGTTCTCGTTTCGGTATAGGATGCCGACCGGTATGGGATCTATGGACGAAGCAATTTCACGCGCCCGATCTATATTTGCCGGGTCATGTTCCTCCATCATAGTATAAACTCTTGCGAGCTCTTGGCTGATCCGGAGTCCGTTCTCATGGTGAAGAAGTAAAACTCGCTGCGGATCCTGCAGCCACGGCTCCATCAGCTTCGGCAGCCATTCCGGACACCTCTGAACGATCCGCACAAACGCGAATCCTTTGTGATGAAAAGCCGCCGAGATCACCTGGTATAGCACCTCGGGAATCCAGTCGACCACCTGAGCCACAAACGATACATTTGAAATGCCGAGCGTCACCGTAAGCGGGTTTAGCGCCTCCAGATATGCTCCGCGGGGCGTCGTATTACTTTTCAGGCCGATCGGCGAGGTTGGCGACACCTGCATCTTGGTCAGACCGTAGATCTGATTATCGTGCAGAATCATCGTCATATCCATATTATAGCGGACCGCGTGGAGCCAGTGGGCGGCGCCGATGCTGCAGCAGTCCCCGTCGCCTGTATTCACGAATACCGAAAGCTCCGGCCTCGTCAACTTAATGCCCTCGGCAACTGGAAGCGCACGGCCGTGAATCCCGTGAAACCCATATGTGTTCATATAATGAGGCAATCTGCTCGAGCAACCGATCCCGGATACGAACACGGTTTTTTCCGGCACTAGTCCTTCATCCCTGCAAAGACGCTGCAGCGCGGCAAGAATGGCGTTGTCGCCGCATCCGGTGCACCAGCGCGGTACTCCCTTTTGATAGTCCTCGATCTCATGATACTCGTCGTACATTCTGAGCAGGCACTCGCTCGCGCTGACATTTTTGGTCGAATCTTTCATTGCAGTCTCTCCAGGAGCTCGCGGCGAATTGTGTCTGGTTTGAGTGGAGCACCGCGGCATTCGCTCCAGCAGTCAATGTCAACGAGGTACCGGGATCTGAGAAGCATCGCGAGCGCCGAGTATCGCCGGTTGGATTCGTCTATAATCTCGTCCTCTAAACGATCGCACCAGTTGTTCTCTATCGTGACGACCTTCTTAAACCCGGCGAGAATCTCTTTGATACCCGGCGGCATAGGCTGGACAAACGTCAGGTGAAGCGCAGAAACCTTTTCTCCCGCTTCCCGAAGCTGTTCGACGGCCTCCTCGATGGCCCCCTTTGTACTTCCCCACCCTACCGCAAGGAGGTCGCCGGTCTTGTCGCCGAACACGGCCGGTGGCAACAAGGTTTTCTGCAGTGCTGCCAACTTGAGGCTCCTCGCCCGCATTCCCTGCTGATTGATCTCAGGGTCGTACGCCACGTGGCTTTTGTCGTCATGGGCAAGGCCCGTCAGCGTATGCATCCCGCCGGGCTGTCCCGGGATGAACCGCCTGGCAAGACCCGTCTTGGGATCCCAGTCGTAAGGCTTTAACCCATTGGGAACAGCACTCTGGTCAATCGGCGGCGCCAGCCACGCTTCGTCAAAAACCGGACGCGGGAACGGTTGCTGTGAGGTCGCCAGAGTGGCATCCGAAAGGATCACGACCACCATGTTGAAGGTCTCCGCAAGCTTGCGCGCGGTAATAACCGAGTAAAAGCAGTCTTCGATCGTTCCGGGCGCGATGACTACCTTTGGCGCATCTCCGTGACTTCCGAATATAGTGGTCATTAGATCGCCCTGCTCTGTCTTGGTAGGCTGGCCCGTGCTCGGTCCGCCCCGCATTACGTTCACGACGACCAGCGGGATCTCCCCCATAACGGCTAGTCCGATGGCCTCCTGTTTCAGCGAATAGCCGGGACCTGAAGTGATAGTGACCGCACACTTGCCCGCGTAGGAGGCACCGATCGCGAACGCGCAAGCGGCGATTTCATCTTCAGCCTGATGCACTATACCTCCAACGTTCTCAAAGGCGTCGCTGAGATAATGCGACGCTGAGGTTGCCGGTGTAATCGGGTACATCGCGCAAAGTTCCATGCCCGAAGCGAGTATTCCAAGTGCCAGTGCCGTGTTGCCGTTGACCACTATCTGCGGCTCTTCGGACTTAGCTGCCGGGATCTCGTATTTGAAATCCAGTTTGGAATCCGCCCATTCGTATCCCGCTTCAAGTAGATGGATATTCGTCTCTACGATTTTTGCCGACTTCTTGGCGAAGGTAAGGGCAACCTGGTCTCTAGCGATCTGCAAATCCAGACTGTAGGCGAAGCATAAGATGCCGAGAACAAACATATTCTTCCCTTTTCGCGGATCGGATACGAGTTTCAAGCATTCCTTTTCCATTGGAATTTCAAACACCCGGTAACCCGCGGCCACCAGCTGCTCATATGTTTCGGCGTAGGACTTTGCTACGACGGGGTCCTCGTCGTCGCGCCACATCGACTCCAATAGGATCGTGCAGCCGGGTTTTAACTCATTTGAGCGGACCCGCCCGAGCAGAACCTGCTCATTAAATGCCACCACGAGGTCAGTCTCGCTGCCTCCGTTCGTCACCCGCCCGGACCCGATGCGGATTCTGTTGCCGCTTGCTCCGGCGACGCTCCGCGCAGGCGGCTGGATCTCGGCGGGAATAATCTCGACGGTCCAAACGCCGTTTCCGGCCCGTGCCGCGATCGCGCCGAAAGATTGCCCGCACTTTTGCGCGCCCTCGCCCGAATCACTGATGATTTCGATAACATGTTCTTTTAACCGCCTGGTTTCAATTCTCGCCTTGGTATTAGCTCCAACTTTGATTTGCGGTTTCGGCTTATCCTTGATCGTCATCTTAAAGCGCTCCTCACCCGGGCGAAGTTATGCTCGCGCGGGTCGATGCCAAAAACCGTCTCTCCGTCAACTGCCGGACCCACGTCACGAATCCCGAGATACGCTTTCATTCCACACGCGGCCTTCCTCCCCGCGCCCATTGCTTCGATAACCGTCGCGGCGCCGGTGACGATGTCGCCTCCAGCGAACACACCGGCCATCGACGTCATCAAATCATCGTCTGTCTCGATGTAGCCCCACTTGTTGAGCCTCAGCTTCGAGGTTTGGCCGATGATCGGATTTGCCTTGGTCCCGATCGCGAAGACGACCTGATCGGTTTCGATCTCGAATTCGCTTTCAGGGATCGGAACCGGGCGCCGGCGGCCCGATTCATCGGGTTCACCGAGCTTCATCCGAATGCAACGAATCCCGCGAACCGAGCCTTCACCGTCGTCCAGGATTTTCACGGGGTTTGCGAGCCAGTGAAACTCGATACCCTCCTCCTCGGCATGGTGGATTTCTTCGACCCGGGCCGGGGACTCCGCTTTCGTTCGACGGTATACGCAGGTGACAGTCTCCGCACCCAAACGCTTGCTGACGCGCAATGCGTCCATTGCGGTGTTTCCTGAACCCACGACCGTCACGTGCTTGCCTAACGGAAGAGGCGTGTCGACGCGGGGAAAATTCCGGGCCTGCATCAGGTTGCATCGCGTCAGCAGTTCGTTTGCCGATAGGACCCCGTTTAAGGAATCTCCGGGAATTCCGAGCATTGCGGGAGAGCCGGCTCCCGTCCCGATAAACACTGCGTGGAAGCCGAGCTCCTCAATCATCTGTTCGATTGTAAAAAGCCGTCCAACCAGCGTGTTGCACTCAAATTTGACCCCCAGTTTCTCCAGCTTTTCAATCTCGGCATCGATGACGGAATTCGGGAGGCGAAAATCCGGAATTCCGTACCGCAAAACTCCGCCCGGCTCGTGGAATGCTTCAAATACAGTCACCTCGCACCCGGCCTTCGCCATATCGGCGGCACAGGCCATTCCGGCCGGGCCTGAACCCACGATCCCGATTCTGAAACCGGTCGGCTCGATAAACGGCACGTGGACCCAATCATTTTCAATCGCCAGATCGCCGACGAAGCGCTCGAGGCGGCCGATTGCGACGGGAACCAGGCTCTCGGCAATGACGCAGACGACCTCGCACTGCGTCTCCTGCGGGCAAACTCGCCCACAAACGGCCGGTAGCAGATTGGTGTCGGTGATAACATCATATGCGCCTCGGTAGTCCTTTTCCCCGATTTTTCGAATAAAGTCCGGGATGTCGATTTTCACCGGGCAACCCTCGATGCACTTCGCATCGGCACAGAAAAGGCAGCGTTCCGATTCGAGGATCGCCTCGCTTTCCGTATAGCCGCGATTCACTTCCTCGAAATTTTCTACTCTCATTTCCGGATCGAGTTCCCTTACGGGGGTCCGCTGCTGGGGAATGTTCCGTATTGTCCGCTTTTTTGCCATCCGTTTTCTTCTCCGGTAGTTATTAAGCTTATTCAAGTCAAGAAGCGAGATTGTCCTCTACGACTTTCATACGGCATGTTTCCGACCATCGTTCGGTGGCGATGCGCTCCTCCTCTTTGTAGCGCCCAAGCCGCATCATCAGATCGTCAAAATCGACCTGATGACCATCGAAGTCCGGGCCATCCACACAGGCGAACTTGATCTCTTCGCCCAGTTTGACGCGGCACCCTCCGCACATACCGGTGCCGTCGACCATAATCGGGTTGAGACTCACCAACGTCTTGATACCCGCCGCCCGAGTTGATTCGGCACTCGCTTTCATCATGACGGGCGGACCGATTGCAACGACCTTGTCGATATCGTCGTGGCGCTCAAGCGCCTGTTTGATTCCATCGGTGACGAGCCCCTTGAGGCCAGCCGAACCATCGTCGGTGCAGATGATCAGCTCGTCGCAGACCTCACGGAATCTTTCTTCCCAGAACACGAGATCCTTGTTTCGAAACCCCAGCACGCCGATAACGTAAGCACCGTTCTTCTTGAACGCGCGGGCCTGTGGATAAACAGGTGCTACACCGAGGCCACCGCCCACACACACTACCTTTGTGGTATCGCCCGGATCGCTGGGAACTCCCATCGGGCCGACCAGGCCGTATAGAGAGGTGCCTACGCGGCACGATTGCTGCATCTCCAGAGTCGTCTTGCCGACGGCTTGGATCACAAGGGTAATCGTTCCCTTTTCGCGGTCGAAGTCGGCAATGGTCAGCGGGATGCGCTCACCCTCGGAGTGAGACATAACGATGACAAATTGACCGGGTTGCGCTGCTCGGGCCATCAGCGGGTGCCGGACTTCAAGCAAATACGTGACGTCGGAATAGTCTTCGCGCGCCACGATTTCAAATTGTTTTAATGCGGTTTCGTTCATTTCCTTCGCCACCGTGCTTCATTTAGCTTCGTTCAAAACCAGGAGCGCGGAAGGAAATTACCCCGCCACGTCTCTTCAAGTGCCTCCTCTGCCTTCCATTTAAGATAAGTGCAATTCTTATTCCAAAGGGCTGAGCCGAAGAATCCAACCCTTTTGATAAAATAAACGTGAAAAAATGCTCAACTTAACGCGAAATTATCCGCGTTTCAGTGAACCATTCGTTGGACCTCACCAAACAAGGAAAGTACATTCTGAGTATGATTTAGAAGTTTCGAATGTGTGTAAATAGAGGTGGATGATTCTGATATTTTGAGAGGAGCAAGTACCCTCGGGATCAGGATCATTCGTTCCCAAGGATGAAGCGTCTGCACGGATACGCTCAAAAAATGTAATTTACGGCTGGTCTGGGATGCCAGATGATTTAAGACAAAAAGCCATGACTGAATAGCATTCAATCATGGCGTTTTTTTCTATACGTGGTTTTTTTAATTTCTACTTACGCGGTCTACGTTTTACTTGAGCCTTCTTACTTTTTTAGCCAAACTATCTTTCCTCGATCGGAATGTATTTGAGCCCCATTTCGCCAATATATTCGGCCCGCGGACGAATCAGTTTATTGTTCTCAAGTTGTTCAAGAATATGTCCCGTCCAGCCAGAAATACGACTTATGGCAAAGATCGGAGTATACAAATCCAGCGGGATGCCCATCATATAGTAAGTTGAAGCGGAGTAGAAATCGACATTCGGATTGAGTCCCTTCTTCTCCTTGACCAGATCTTCCAACTTACGGGAAATCTGAAACCATTTTTTCTCGCCGGTAACTTCGCCCATCTGTTCCGAAAACTTCCTGAGCCAAGTCGCCCGGGGATCCTCGGTCTTATAAACCGCATGTCCGACACCCATCACCTTTCGTTTGTTGGCAAGCATATTGTCTAACCACGGCTCGACATTTTCGACCGTTCCGATTTCCTTGAGCGCCTTCATTACCGCCGTATTTGCACCACCGTGGAGCGGCCCCGCAAGAGCGGCTATCCCACCCGTAACGGCACCATACATATCTGCCAGGGTACCCGAGATTACACGGGTCGTAAATGTGGATGCGTTGAAACCGTGATCCGCGTGGAGAATTAAACAAACATCCAGCATTTTGGCTTCACCTGGATCGGGCATTTCCCCCCGCATCATATATAAGAAATTTTCAGCGATGTCCAAATTCTGATCGGGGTGAACCGGCTCTTTGTCGTTACGAATTCTCTCCCAAGCAGCCATAATCGTCGGAAACTGTGCGGTCAGTCTGACGGCCGCCTGGCGGGCACTGTCGAGATCGGTTTTTGTTCCTTCTTTGTCATAAAATGCGAGTGTCGAAACACACGTCCGAAGCACATCCATCGGTTGAGCGTCGTGAGGAAAATGCTTCATAAAAACGATAAGCTCAGACGGGATTTCGTAATTCGATCTTAACTGGGACTTTAGGCCTTCGAGCTCAATGGACGTTGGTAACTTCCCGTTCCAAAGTAGATACACCGTCTCCTCAAACGAAGAATTCTCGGCCAAATCATGAACGTCATATCCCTGGTAGGTTAAAATTCCTTCTTCGCCATTGACCTTACCCATTCGTGTTTGGGCCGCAACAACGTTGCGCAAGCCACCTGACGCCGATGTACTTTCTTTTGCAGTAGTCATTATTTTTTCCTTGATAAATTCAAATTTTGCTTATCTTGACAATATCAAAGAGACCTTTAATAAACAAGCCAAACCACTTGTTTTACGGCTTAAAACAAGGCTCCGGAATCTGGCTGCAAACCAATCTGCGCGTAACAGTTACGATTTCTTTTAAACCAAATATCCACGAATCTGAATGTAATGTCCAAAGGAGAACAAACACTTCGCTCAAATTCGTGGATCTAAATTTAACGCGTCTCACTCGGCAGATTCAAGCCGCGTTAAAAAATCAACAAGGGAGACAAATCCCGACCATTATCTTATCTGCGTTTCGTACGCGGTTTTAATCCGCATCTGCTGGTGCTCCCGAAGTTTGATGTACTTGCCGCGTTCAACCACGACAGCACCGACTCCGAATGCGGCTCCGACACCGGCTCCAACGGCTGCGCCAACGGGCCCGCCGACCACCGCGCCGATTACCAACCCCGTTCCGGTGGCGGCACCGACTTTCGTGGCATCACTCTTATAGGGTCTTGTACCTTCGAGTACCCCTTCGTTATCGATTCGCTTGATGTTATCGCCCGATATCGGTAAAACCTCAATGATCAACGCATTGAAATTACTCCAGCGCGATTCCGAAAGCTTAATTCGATCAAAAGAAAGCAACAGCTCCGCCCGCCGCTTTAATCTTCCCGGACGACTGTTTTTTGCGATTCTCCCTTCAATAACCGCACCGCTTATTTCGACCGGTGAAACGATTTTTGCTGAAAACGTGTCGCCCTCACGGATTCGCTCGGTATCGATTTCATTATTCAGTTCGATGACGAGTTCGGTATTTGCCGGAATGATTATGATCTCATCACCGCTAAATCCAGATCGCGCAACATCGGTCTTGGCCGTCATTACGGGCGGTAAGCTCAAGTTTGTACTCTTGTTGCCTGGGCCTTTAGTGTTGTCAGCCGTTGCGTCCTGGGTGGCGGTCGTAGTGCCGGCAACATTTTTCTCAATCGGAATTGCCGTATCCGCATTTCCCTTGGTCGTCGCCTTAATCGTGTTGGTTGTTGTTTCAATAGGCGTTTTGACATCGACAATCCCGCGGACTGCGAGATTTGATGGTATTGTGGCGTCAAAACTTCGCTTCTCAAACCCGGTGTCGTAACCGGTTTCAAAACCCTGTTGATAACCGTCACGGTAAATTGTCAGTTCACCGTAATCCTTATTATATGCACGGTCTGCATTCTTGTATTCACTGTGCCTTCCATAACTCTTCGTAGCATTTTCAATGGCGTCTCGATATCCCGACATATAACCGTCTGAGTAACCTGTTCGATAACCGCGTTGTATTGCTATTTTTGAATCCTGGGCTGAGACGCTTTGGATTGTTAAAGTTAGGGAAGAGACAAATACGAGGGAAAAACCTAGCGCGATAGCTAAAAAACTTCTTGTTAGCTTCATTTGTCCTCCTTATCAAAAAACTAGAAATCTAGTGTCCGCTAGACTTTATACACTAAAACCTAAGGATATACAAGAAGAATTATGCAGTCTTATGCAGTTTTTGCATAAAATTTTAGTCGTGATTTTGGTATTTGACGGCGTTAAAGACAAGCGTTTTACTGTCAAATCGGTATAGATCGTCCTTCCTTGATACGTTGTCCAAGCAAGAAGGGCGGTAAATCCTCGCTTAAATTCACCGCCCGCTTTCCCGCAAGTAAGTTTTTGACTAACGCGCTCTGGAGGAGTTATTTATCAGAAACTCTTGCGGAAAAGATACGACATCCTAATAAAGAACGTCCGGCTGTTGCGGTCAAATCCCGGCTCAAGCGCTTTTGTAAAGGGATTAAAACCATCATAATAGGATCTGGGATTCGGTTTCGAGTCGAGGAATGTTTATCGGCCTCGCTTTTTCAGGAGGAACCCGAACCAGGGATTTCGGAGCGGTATAAACCGGGTTGTCATCATCCGGCTTAGCATTAAATGCGTCCTTCTCCGCGTTGACCGGACCCGTCTTCTCATTTCGAGGGGATTGTGCAGAGATAATTGGAGTAATTGATTTGAATAATACAAATGCGAGCATCCCGCCCATACTCCACCTCCATTTGTTTATCAAAAAGGATGCATAATCCGAAGTTTAAGATAACTAAATAAGGATCAGAAAGTTTCAAGAAATGCCTTCGTATCCCCGGATATTTTAAACAGGACGATATCGGTCACTGGATGAAACTTTGTTCAAATCGGGTTATCACGGACCCGAAATTGATTTATGCGGACGGACGATCATTTCGCTATCGCCTAAATCGAATTTGTACACCGGGCCGCCCTCTCCGACTCGCCAAACATTCGGTCCCGACTTAATGATCCGGATTCCGCCCACCGAAAGCATTGTGCCGGGCTTACATTTGCAGTTTTTACCAAAGTTTTCGGTTTCAATCGTTGCGTCTGCCTTTTCATCCAGCGTCAGGTAAACTCGGCTTCCTTTCCCTTTTGTCCAAATTTTCGCGAAATCCCCTTCCAGAAAAATATCGCTGTTCACAAGATTTGCTGACAGGACGCCATCAAACCCGACGACACGGACCCTGTTCGTGTATTTATTAACGGCGGTCAGGTTCAAATTACCGCTGACGTCACGGATATCGACCGGGCCATTTTCACTCTTCAACTTGATGTCACCCGAAACCCCGTCGACGCGTAATCCGCGTTGTGTCTGGATTTCGAGATTCGACTTTTTTGGCACAAATACCTCGAGGCGAATTGGATCTTCTTTTCCGAATCCCATTCCATCGGAAGGCGTTTCGACGCTTATCTTTAAATGCCCGTCATCCTCCCTCTTGACAAAAACCGGAGATTTGACCGCTCCGTGCCGAACCCGGGTTACGGAATATTTAATCTCGTCTTTTTCCCATCCGCGGACAATCACCGAACAACTCTGAGCATCGATATCAATAGTCCGGGTTCCCTCAACAGCAACGGTCTCGGATTTTTCTTCAACATACGGCGCCGGACTATAGAATACGGCCCTGGAAATTCCCATAGGACTCTCCGGACTCACCATTTGCATTTCCCTAATTTTCCCAAACTGTCTTAAATGGTCTAATTTTTTGAGATCAAGAGCCTCAATGGACTTCTGCGCTTTATTTAAGGAATCAGCCGCGATTTTTTCGACATCAATTTCGGACAAAACGGCTCGATTCATTTCTTTTTCGTTTACGACACCGGAATCTTTTGCCTTCGCCGCCATCTTGGCACGCACCCGGTCTTTAATTTCGGCCTTGCCGACAACATTGATTTCAAGTTCGCCATCGTCATCAGTTGATTGAGTTTCAAGCAGGTTTACAACCGGACTCAGGTCCTTGCCGTCCGGTTTTCGATTGATCGATAATCCGCCGTTGACACTGCTGAGCTTAATTTGAACATCGCCGCCGCCGATTTTCCCGTAAAGATCGTGACCGACATATTTGCCTTTTCTGACCGGCAGCTTGAAATCGTTTTTGATCCCCCCGTGTACCGTTCCGGCCTTGAGCGTGGCACTTGAATCGGAAGGAATCATCAGATCTACCGAACCGTTTACCGATTCCAGCGAAATGGCCGAAGCGTTGTCAAGCCGGTCAAATTCTGCGTAGACCTTTCCGTTTACCGTTGAAAGCGTTGCCGTTCCGCGGAGACTCAACGCCTTCACCATTCCGTTGATTGCTGAAACCGCACAATAATTAGTCGTCCCGGTAATCGTGACCGAACCATTCACCGATTCAACCTGGTCCAGGCGGGCGGTTCTGGGTACCATCAGTGTAAAATCAACCGACAATTTCGAACCTTTTGTCCATTTATGACGTTTTTTGTCTTTGTTCTTGTCGTATTTCGTTTCGACCCTGAAATTGTTAGGCGAAGCGTCGATTTGAACATCGAGTTCCGCTAATCTTTCCCGCTTATCAGCGATCTTGACGTACGAAAACCTGATTTCATTTCGGTCCCAGGTATCGATCGTTATGGATCCGTTTATATTGGAGACTTCAACCCTCCCGTTTGCGTCAAACAGGTACGTCTTTTCGAATCGCTCGGTCTCATCCAGCAACACCGGCTGGGATACGCCCGAACTCTGTATTACCTGATTGTGAACAAAGAAATCGTTCACGTTATTACCCGAAACCACAACCGCACCCGCCATAATGAATGTAATTATCCAAGACATCATTCCAATCTCCCTTTTCTGCTTTCGGATTTCTCCCTTTTTCTAAATACAAGACACCGCCTGGTTCGGTTTTATGACAACTATTTCTAGCTGCCAATCGTCGGGATTCTGACATTCCGGCCGTAAGATTTAACTACGGCCCGGCTTCTCTTCGGGTTCTATTTTTCTTCGGCGGCCGATTTTCGAATCTTTCAAGGATTTATTCGCGGACCAACGGCTGTTCAACGGATTTACTTTGCCTATCTGATTTGATAACTTTGTTTGTTTAGTTGATGCCATATCTTATGGAGAATATTATGAACTTACAAAGAACTCGATTGCACATTTTGCACAAGCCTAGAAGTTTGCGCAGTGACGCGAGGACCGGCGTGTCTCTCCATTGTCACACACAGCACTCGAAAGAAATGTTGGATTTCATCCCTCACTATGCTGACAAGCTGCCAATTATTTCTTCGTTTTGGAATCGAGAAAGAAAGAGATATCTCGAACGCGAAGGCAGGACGATCGACTTTTCGTCTGCGTTCTGGACGCCCCCTCTGTCCGCTGTTTCCGTTTATGAAATCGAGAAATCTCAAATCGAAGATGCGGGGCTCGAAGCAATTGTCTCGCTGACCGATCACGACACGATTGAAGCCAACCGGATCGTAAAAAGAAGTGATATTGGTGAGGACGCGCCGATCTCGCTTGAATGGACGGTACCATTTGAATATGGGTTTTTTCATTTAGGAGT
The DNA here is from genome assembly GCA_041576495.1 of Aridibacter sp. Lineage (GTDB taxonomy): Bacteria > Acidobacteriota > Blastocatellia > Pyrinomonadales > Pyrinomonadaceae > Aridibacter. Next base: position 12,647 of record JBFGKW010000014.1, read on the forward strand.
TCATAATCTGCCGGACAACGATGCCGACCGAATAACCGAATTGCTTCTTGAATATAGCTTTAGTGAGGATCGGGAACCCGATAAGCAAAAATTACACGAGCTCTTTGCGATGCTCAATGATTTGCCGGAGGTTTTGGTGATCTTGAACCACCCGCTTTGGGATATCGAAATCGTCGGGCAGGCAAGACATGAAAACCTCCTCAAGGACTTTATTAAGGAATATGGGAAATGGGTTCATGCCTTTGAAATAAACGGTTTTCGTTCCTGGTCCGAAAACAAGGCTGTCATCGAAATGGCCGAAGCGCTCGATTTCCCGATCACAACCGGCGGCGATCGGCACGGTTGTAGACCGAACACCGTAATAAATCTTACCAATAGCGAGACGTTTAGCGAATTTGTTGAAGAAATTCGCGTCGATAAGCGTAGCGAGGTGGTTTTGATGCCGGAATACAAGCGGCCGCTCCATTCGCGGCAGCTTCAGTCGTTTTCCGAAATACTCAGCGTTTATCCCGAATTTGAGGATGATCGCCGCCGATGGGTTGATCGCATCTATTTCGATATCGAGGACGGCCGGGGGTTGGTGCCGCTTTCGTCGCATGGATGGGTACGCGGTGGGCCGTTATGGGTGCGCTGGGCAATACGGACACTTGGTTTTTTGGGAAGTTCCGGCTTTCGACCGGTCTTTAGCATTGCGAGGAAACGGAAAGACCGCGTACCAAAGAATCTTCAAAACGCGGAATTCAGATTGCCTGATTTGCAGGAAATCGCGACGGCTCTGGCAAGCGAGCGAAACCCGGCAGAAACGGAATTTGCTTCTTAGATATAAGACAAAAAAGGGGTTATCGGGCAAGTTGATATTTGCCTTAAGCCCTTTTTTTATGTGTGACGGATTTTAAAAAGTGAAGAAACCCCTGCGCATCGCCTATTTCCCCGATTCATATTTGGAAGTGAACGGCGTTGCCATGACAAGTAATCGATTGGTAAATTACGTTCGCAAGAATAATCTCCCGTTTTTATGCGTATACGCGGGTGAAGCCACAGAGGTAACGCAGGACGGCAGTATTACTTTCGTTTCGCTGAAAAGATCACCGATCGCAGTCTCAATGGATGTCGGATTAAAGTACGATCCGCTGTTTTTCCGACACGCCGATTTTATTCGCCGCGAGATCGAGCGATTTGAGCCTGATGTTATACATATAACCGGACTAAATGATGTCAGTAACGTCGGGGCGTATCTGGCATGGAAATTGGATATTGCGTTGATTGGATCATGGCATACGAATTTACACGAATACGCCGCCCTCAGACTAAGACAAGTGTTTCGAATGCTCCCCGAAAGATTTATTAAACCGGCGATCGAGGGAATCCAACGAAAAATCCTCAGCGGTGCGATTTTGTACTACAAGATGCCGCAAATTATTCTTGCTCCGAATGATGACCTGATTGACATCCTTGAGAAGGGAACGGGTCGAGCGGGCCGACTCATGATCCGCGGCGTTGATACGAAGTTATTCTCGCCCGATTATCGAACAGTCAAGGACGGGGTACTCCGTTTTGGTTTTGTAGGAAGGCTGAGAGCGGAAAAAAATGTGAGAATGCTGGTGGAAATTGAAAAGGAACTAACCAAAGCGGGAAAAAACAATTTCAAGTTTTTGATTGTGGGTGAAGGTAATGAACGTGATTTTCTTACCAAAAATATGAAAACGGCGGAGTTTACGGGTTTTCTTGAAGGCAGGCAATTATCGGAGGCATATGCTAATATGGACATTTTCCTGTTCCCATCTGACACCGATGCATTTGGGAATGTCGTACAGGAAGCTAACGCTGCGGGTTCACCCTGCATCGTGACGGACAAAGGTGGGCCGAAGTTCATCGTTAGGGAAGGCGAAACCGGTTTGATCGCCGGAAATCTTGACGAATTCGTAAAACACGCCCTGGAACTGATTAATAACCCCGGAAAACTGTCGAGGATGAAACAAGCTTCGCTCGAATTTGCGCGGAGTCGATCGTGGGATTCTGTATTTGATGACGTTTATGCGGCCTACGAGGAAGCTTGGCAGTCATTAGAGGGTAAAAAGCGGCTAAGAAAAGAAGTTTGACGGCATTTCGGAGAAGCATCGCTGAATCCGGGACCTGTTCATAAAAATGATAAACACTCAAGAAATTCATCATTCAATTATCGATGCGGATGACGTCGAAGAAATACGTGAAATCTCGATCACCGTATTTGATGTTTTTCGTAATCTTTTCCGGCACCCGGTTCAGATCCTCAACCGATGGAACTGGAAATCGGCGATGATGGGAGCGATTCTGCGGGCGTTTTTTTATTTGGCAGTTTATAAGGCGAGCCGAGAAAATTGGATCGTTACGTTAACTGCGATGACGGTTGAATTTAGCTTTCGTTTTTTTACATCCGGAGTTTCGGGCGCGCTTGTTCAGTCGTTTCGGCGCGCGCGGCCCGTATGGCTTGCCACCCTGGTCGTCACGATCTCGCTCCCAATTTTCAGTCATACGGTCGAATTTTTTACTCATTATATGCAGGAAGCATATTTCAGCGACGTCTTTGCGGCAGCGGAAAACAATGCGCGGCAAAAGGCTTTTGCCGTTTCGGTTTTGTTCTCGGTGCTTTCGGCGATGTTCAACATCTTTATAATGCGAAACGGCGTTTTATTGGTCGGAGCCGGAAACGACACAAACTCGTTTGTTAATGACCTAAAGCAGATCCCTTTGCTTCTGCTCGTGTTTATTACCTACCTTCCGATCAAGATGGTCAATTTTACACGCACCGGAAATATCCCCGCTGCTCTCGGCATTTTTCTGGCGTTTGGAATCATGGTTGGCGGAGTGCTGGGATTTTTCCGCGGCAAATGGTCCTGGGCCTGGACGACCGCGTTGGGGGCGTGGGCAATCATGTTTGTCTGGACGATGTTTGTCGCTGCCGCGCTTTGGTATCGAGCGCGCAGCCGTGCCAGATAAAACAACCGGCGAGGATCATTTCAATCAAATCTGTTCATATAACAAACTATTATCATAAGAACTCCGGTGGGATCAGTACGTCTTACAATGCCCTTCTTGCGGCCGCCGGAAGACATAAACGCTTGATGCGGTTAATCGTTCCGGGCGAAAAACAGGAAGTTGAGGAAGTAAATGACTACGCAAAGATATATTACATACCCGCTCGAAAATCGGTTGTATTTGATAAACGGTACCGGATAATCATGCCGTGGGATTATATGGCCGAAGACTCCCCGATCCGAAAGATCTTGCTCGATGAAATGCCGGATATGATTGAGATTACCGATAAGTATACGCTCAGCATGTTCGGCGCGATGGTATCCAGAAACAAATTCTCCCAGTTGGGGAGGCCGATGCTGGTTCATTTTTCTTGCGAACGGATGGACGACAACATCGCGTCCTTTATAAGGGGCGGCAAGTTTTCGGAATGGTTTGCGCGATCGGTGATGGGTAATTACAATTTCCCTTCCTTTGACTTTCATATTGCGAATTCGCCCTATACCGCTGAAGAGTTTTATCGTTCGGTCAGCAAGAAAAGCAATCCAAGCCGACGAAACTGGTGGGTTAACTGGTGCTGGAGATTTTTTCGATCACCGAGAGTGCCGGTTGCCCAAAGAATTTATGTTTGTCCCCGCGGAGTGGACGCCGAATTGTTTTCACCGGACAGAAAGTCTGCCGAAATACGCAGAGAGATGATCACGAGGGCGGGAATACCCGAGGGCGCCGTGGTGCTTCTGTATGCCGGCCGGATTTCTCCTGAAAAGAATATCGGACTGCTGCCGGACTTTATGGAAATTCTGGCCGGTGATCCGGATAAAGATTATCGGCTTTTGATCGCGGGAGCCGGACCGCAGGAGGAGTGGCTGAAAGTACAGACGGATATGCGAATCCCCGGTAAAATTGTTCAGCTGGGACACCTCGACCGAGAGTCGCTGGCGGATTATTATGCCAATGCCGATGTGTTCGTCCATCCAAATCCCAAAGAACCGTTTGGGATTGCCCCGCTTGAAGCAATGGCTTCCGGGGTGCCGGTTGTGGTACCGAACGCCGGCGGCCTGCTATTTTATGCCACCGAAGAGAATACCTGGCTCGTCGAACCTAACCCGGAGTTGTTTGCCGGCGCCGTCAAAGAAATCATTGAAAACGCCGAACTCCGTGAACGTAAGATCCGAAATGGCCTCGAAACGGTTGAAAAAAATACGCGGATCAAGTCGACCGACTTTTTAATCGAAACTTACGACAAAATGTTCGAAGACTTTAAAAATAGAAATGAACTATTTACTGATGCGGAAGCATCGATGAAATTCGATTTCGTGCCTTACCTGGAGCAAACGGAAAATGATTGAGCTCGTTCTCGCAAATTTAAGGACCAGGCCGTTCAGGACGCTGATCAGTATCGTTGGTGTGGCCCTGGGTGTTGTGCTGATCACACTTTTTACCGGGCTTGCCCGGGGGATGAGCGATGATATGGCGAAACGCGCTTCGAATTGGAAAGCAGAGATTGTATTCACTCGGCCGGGCGCAATGGGCTTGACCAGTTCAAATGCTCCCGTTAACACCAAATACGCAGATCGCTTGCTCGAAATCGACGGCGTTAAATCCGCGATTCCCGTCTACCGGTACATTTCGACTAATTCAAACGAGCGGTGGGGAATCCAACAGATTGACGGTATTGATTGGGAACCATTTGCCGAAATGAACGATATGAGAATCGAGGATGGCCGGCCGCCCGCGGCCGATGACGAGATAATACTCGACGAGCGACATATACGCGATAAAGGTTATTCGATCGGTGATTCCATAGAATTGCTCGGACGCGAATATAACGTCGTCGGCATTTTTTCGCCACCCTCCGGCGCGCGGATAAAAATGACGCTGTCTGCGATGCAGACGGCTCTTCAGGCCGAAGGTAAATGCACATACATTTTGGTCAAGCTCGACGACGGCGAAGATGTTGCAGCGGTTGCGGAACGAATAAATAAGACGCTTCCCGGAAATAAGATCAATTTAACCCGTGATCTGATAATAGATGCCCAGGACCGGATCCCGGGTCTGGCCCTGTTTCTTAACGTACTGGTCGGCCTCGGCGCATTTGTAAGTACGATTTTTGTTTTGCTTTCGATGTATACGACGATTACGGAAAGGCGCAAGGAAATCGGAATCCTTAAATCGCTTGGCGCCTCTAAGGGATTTATTATCAGGGTTATCGAGGGCGAAGCACTTCTTATCGGGTTACTCGGAACTTCGCTTGGCCTCGTTGTTTCGTTTGCCACGGCCTACTCGATCGAGAAAATATTTGAAATTCCATTTGAGTTTAGTCTTGGCTGGATATTTACGGCACTGATTATCGCCGTCGGCGGCAGTCTGTTCGGAGCGCTTTATCCGGCGTGGAGAGCATCTGATATTGATCCGGTTCTGGTTCTGACCAATGAGTAAGAATCGACTCGTACTGGAAGCAGTTAAGCAGTCTGAAGTTTCAAAAACGCAGCGAGCGCGGCAGAAGCTTTTCGCGTTTTGGTTTGACGCATTAGTCTACAATCAGATCTGGGAAGATCCGCGCGTCGACATCGCGGCGTTGGAAATAGACTTAGAGTCCCGAATACTGACGATTTCTTCCGGCGGCTGCAACGCATTAAATTATCTTATCGAATCCCCAAAATCAGTCACCGCCGTCGATCTAAACCGGCAGCATATTTATTTGTTGAATCTAAAGTTGGCGGCACTCGCGCATTTGCCTGCACATCAAGATTTCTTCGCATTTTTTGGCCACGGCGTTCACAAATCAAACGCCGGTAATTACACCAGGTTTATCGCTCCCAATCTTGATCCGGAAACACGGGATTTCTGGGAAAGTTCGTCAATGCTGGGTAAAGTAAGATACGGGAAAAGAATCAACTTTTTTAAAACGGGCGGGATTTACGAAAATTCGCGAAACGCGTATTTTTTAAGGTTCTTTCATTCGCTTTGCCATATCCTCGGGTATCGTCCTGAAGCCGTTCTCAAGGCGCGAACCGAGGATCAACAGGAAGAACTTTACAGGGAACACATCGAACCGTTTTTTGAAAGCTCGTTTGTTAAGGCGATCGGGAATATGCCGGTTACGCTGTTTGGGCTGGGAATACCGCCGCAGCAATATGACGAACTCAAAAAGGAATTAGGCACGGGCGGAAGCATTTTGGATGTTTACCGCGAACGCATAAAACGATTGGCGGTCAAATATCCTGTCCGGGAGAATTATTTCGCCTGGCAGGCGTTTGCTAGAAAATACGACACCGAACACCGGGTCGCGATACCGGAATACCTCAAGACAAAGAACTACACTGTCTTGAAGGCGAACGCCGGGAATCTGGATACAAAGATCGGTTCGGTAACCGAAACGATAAGGCAAAACAGGCGCGGCACATTTAACCGGTTTGTCTTTCTTGACGCTCAGGATTGGATGAACGCCGATGCGATCAAGGAACTTTGGGCACTGATCGCAGCAAGGGGAGAGCCGGGCTCGAGAATCATCTTTCGCACGGCGGGGAGGCTTTCGCCGGTTGAGAACAGCCTTCCCCCCGATTTGAAAAACAGATTCAAGTATGAGCGGAAGTCTTCTCGTGAACTCTTTGACCGTGACCGCGCCTCGATATATGGCGGATTTCATCTATACATATTAGCAGAGTAGCTTTCCGGCGAAGCGCACGGGGCAAACGGGAAAAGTATCGAAAAATAAGACGCCGACTCCACGCTGAATGCACCGAACTTGTTGTTATGACTACCGCGTTTGAAAAAATGGATAAGATGTACCGTCACCAGCGGTACTTTTACGATTTCACGCGTAAGTATTATTTGCTCGGCAGAGACCGTCTGATTTCCAAATTGGATATAAAGGACGGCAACAATAATCTCGAAGTCGGATGCGGAACGGGAAGGAACCTGATAATCCTTGCCCGCAAATACCCGAATGCGAATTTTTACGGAATCGATGCTTCAGCCGCGATGCTCAAAACTGCGGCCGATAAGATCGACGCTGCTCGACTCGCCAATATCTTTTTACGTGCAGCACTGGCCGATGAATACTCATTTGATCATACTTTTGGGCTCAAAAGACCGATTGATGCGATCTACTTCTCTTACTCGATTTCGATGATCCCGGCGTGGCAAGGCTCGATCGAAAATGCACTGGGCAATCTGAAATCCGGCGGATCCCTGTTTATCGTGGACTTTTATGATCAAAAGGAGCTGCCGGGTTGGTTTCGGCGGATCTTAAAAGGCTGGCTCAAGCAATTCCATGTCGATTACCCGGCAAAGTTGCTTCCCTTTCTGGCTGAATGCGAACAAGAAGGTCAGGGCCGGCTTACCGTCGATTCTCTTTACAAAAGTTATTCATTTCTTGCCCGGTTCGAAAAATTCTAGTTTTCTCAAGATCCGTGATCATTCCTGGTGCGTTACGATTTTAGGCATCGAGCGATGCCGATTTTTTTGTCGAAGTCAACAATTTCTTATTTCACTAATACAAGTAAGCCGCTGCAAGGCTGTCACATACATCATTTACTTCTTATTATAAATCGCGAGACCGATCCCGCCCAGAATCAAGCCACTGGCGATAATTAGCCGCACTGAAATAACTTCTGACAAGAAGACTAATCCGCCGATTGCCGCAAGAACCGGAACCGAAAGTTGAAGTATCGCCGCACGTGTCGCGGTATGATATTTAAGCGCAATGTACCAGACCGTATATCCGATCCCGGATGCTATTGCCCCCGATAAAACAGCAAACAATACGCCTGATTTTGTCAGGTTGAATCGATATATAAACGGCAGTGCAGCGACAAATACGAATGGAATCGTTCGCAAGAAATTGCCGGTCGTGTCAGATAGCGGATCCTCGCTTTCCTTACCCCGGAGGGTGTAAAACCCCCAGGCAATTCCGGCAAAAGCCATAAGCATAGAACTCACGACCGGCGGGGATTCGAGCGCGGGGAATACCAGGTAAACCAACCCCCCTATTGCCAGAAAAAGGCCGGCCCATTCAAGGATCCCCGGCCGTTCACCCTTAACAAGCGCCGAAATTATCATCGATGCCTGCACCAGGCCGAACAGAATCAACGCGCCGGTTGCGGTTGTCAGGCCGATGTAGGCAAACGAGAAACAAATTGCGTAAGCAAAAAGTAAAAACGCGGAAATCCAGTTTCCGCGTTTAAGGTTTTTAATACTGTTGCCGGAAGTAATGAGAAGAATCACACCGAGCGAGATTGCGCCTGACAATAGGCGTATCGAGGTAAAACTACTCGCGTCAATCGCGCCGGTGCCAAGCGCGAGTCGACAAAGAATCGAATTAAACGCAAATGCGACGAGGGCAAAACCCGTTAAAAAAAATACTTTCAAAGCGTTTGCCAGCAGATCAGTGCCGTGCCTTCTGTTGGTATAGTTCCCTTGGTTAGATTACTTTTGATCGTTTTTATTCAAAAAAAGGCGGCTATTCTTCTTCATCTTGTCCGGCCTGCGTGTTTTTTTCCGGACGCATGTGCGGAAAAAGGATTACATCCCTGATCGAATGCATGTTTGTAAGCAGCATTACAAATCGGTCGATCCCGATTCCGATCCCGGCCGCCGGCGGCATTCCATAAGAAAGCGCCTTGATATAATCCTCATCGAGAATCATCGCCTCCCGGTCACCTAATTCACGTTCCCTCATCTGATCGATAAATCGCTCGTACTGTTCGCGCGGGTCGTTGAGTTCAGAAAAACCGTTCGCGATTTCCATCCCGTTGATAAACAATTCAAACCTTTCGGCAACCGCAGGATCATCAGGCGAAGCCTTGGAAAGCGGGGATATCGCCTTTGGATGCTCGATGATAAAGGTCGGCTGTGATAAATGCATCTCCGCATGCTCTTCAAATACTCCGATCAGGTTTTCCACCGTAAATTCGACATCCGGTGCGTATCTCCTGACCGCATCGGCCATCGAAATCCGTTCAAAATTTTCAAAACTGATTTCTTTTCCTTCAAAGTCAACTTTCAGACCGCCGGTCGCCTGAATTACCGATTCCTTGAGCATCTCTTCGCAGAAATCCATCATACCGGCCACGTCCATATAGGCACAGTAAAATTCTAGCATTGTGAATTCCGGATTGTGTTTCATCGAGATTCCCTCGTTCCGGAAATTTCGATTGAGTTCAAAGACCTTTTCAAAACCGCCGATCGTCAAACGCTTCAGGTACAATTCCGGAGCGATCCTCGCATAAAGCTGTATGTCGAGCGCATTGTGGTGTGTTTCAAACGGCTCGGCTGCCGCGCCCGTCGCCTTTGGGGTCAGCATCGGAGTTTCGACCTCGATATATTCATGGTCCTCCAGATATCGGCGCATCGAGGAGATGATTTTGGAACGCCGTTCGAAAACCTCGCGTGTGGTCAATCCTTCATGTTCGACCTGAAGCGAAGAGCCGATAAGATCAGCGTAACGATATCGCCGCCGCAGTTCGGGGTCGGCAATACCATGCATCTTGTCGGGCATCGGAAGCATCGCTTTGGCAAGAAACTGAATCGTCTCGACATGGACCGAAAGCTCACCCGTATTGGTCAAAAACAAAAACCCTTCGGTTCCGACAAAATCCCCGTGATCGAGCATTTTGAAAAGCGAGAATCCGGTATTCCCTTCTTTGAGGACCCGGCCGGTGTCATTGCTTATCGCTTTAGCATCCTGTTTGCGGACATAAATCTGGAGGCGGCTTTTCCCGTCCGAAAGATGGACAAACGCGGCTTTTCCCATCACCCGAGGCGGTGTTGCCAGTCGCCCTGCAACGCGAACGTTGCCGAGCGCTCTCAACCTTTCATTGAGGGGTTCCTTGACTTCGGAATCGGGTCGCTCACCTTCATCAAGACGGGCGAGGACGGCGTTAATCTCGTTGAGGACCCCGGCAATCGGCGGGAATCCGATTAGATTCGTGATAGTGTCTTCTTTCCCGCTGATTTTCGAACGGTCAAACTTGTTCGGATAAGGATTGCCGACCAACTGCCTGAGTTCGTTGAGATTGTGCTCGCGGGCCTCAGTTTGATCGTTGGATTCGACGATTTCACGATATTCAGGAATATTCATATCTTTTCATAGTGGTCGGGAAAATTCTCCAGATTAATTTACGCCAAATAAACCGCGCCTTGTTGTTGTTCTAATTCGCGAACTTCTCTCCTCGCCTTAATTAGTTATTCCACCATACTCGAAATAATTCTGGACCGGTCGATTATAGATGAGAATGCATTTTCGGCAAAACTGAGGCTCGCCACAGCCGGCTAACAGTATCAAGACCCTGTTCAGAAATTTCGATCCCGTTATACTCCAAGATGTATCGGTTGTTTGAATAAAAAATCAGGGTTTTGAGTAATGCGTTTACACAACTGTCTTATTTATCTTTGTTTTGGCACAACTACCCTATTCTTCGGTCTTGGCTGGGTCGGCGTATCTAGGTTTTTTGCCGCAGGCACATTGGTTTCATTTTCGAATAAAGAAATGAAAACTGTTGAAGGCTTTGATTTAGAAAATGCGGATTCGGCATATCCGATTGAAAACGACAAACGGAAGCATCCTGATGCAATCCAATCAAATGCAGAAATGTTGGACCCGGAAGGGATATACGAAGTGATCCGTTCGCCCTCCGCGAAACTGTCCGGTTTCAAGGGGTTTCAGCTTTTCAACAAAAACTTCGCCGTCGACTGCGACGATAAGAGTTTTGGATCCCCCGTCGCAATAAACGGATTCGCCGCTTTACAAAATTCATATACGACGATGGCGCGTGAGGCCGCGCTATCGGTGATGAAGTCTGAAAGATCTTCGAAAGAATCCGCAGCTGCCGATGACCAAACACCCGACAGACTCTCTTATATCCGGCTCGATGAAATCAACATCGAGGGCAGGCAGATCTATTTTCGAACAAAATCGATGAATGACGTCTATTATGAGTTTTCCGGTCAATTCGCGACAAGGGAAAGCTTCTACTTCCTGGATCCAAAAGCTGAAGTACTTCAGGGAACCCTTTCGCGAATCTTTAACCGCAGGAGAATCGCCTCCGAAAAGGTCTCATTCAAATGGAGCCCGGATATCGCTTGCTATTGTTAGTAGTAAAATATACGAATCGCAGACTTGCGAGAATAACGGCGTTTTAGATAGCTCGGCGGCTGGTGCGCTCAGGCAGATGCGGCGTGTCGGGCCGCCCCCTCGTTGCAAATTGCCGCGATTCGCCCCGGGAATGTCAAAATATAGCCCCCGGACATTTGAAAACGCAACCGCCGCATGCGAAAGTTTAATCGGTAAATAAATTCCCCGCAGAAAAGTAGACCCATACCCGGTCTCACTTTTCTGCGGATAGGTCTGTTTAAATAATGAAAATGGATATGAAAATCGGCGATAGTTTCGCCGTTACAAGAAAGATCACCGATGATCTCATACGCCGGTTTGCTGACGTTTCCGGAGACCGCAATCCGATTCATCTCGACGAAGAATTCGCCAAAGATACGAGATTCGGCAAACGAATTGCCCACGGTATGCTCTCAGCGTCATTTATTTCAGCCGTTTTAGGTTACAAGCTAAACGTCCGAAAAATAGTCTATCTGGGTCAGACGCTTAGATTTACCCATCCGGCTTTCATCGGCGACAGCGTAACGGCCAGCGCCACCGTTAAATCGATTCGAGAAGATAAACCGGTGGTGACGATTGAAACCACCTGCAAGAATCAGGACGGTACCGTCTTAATCGAAGGTGAGGCGGTAATTATGCTCCTGGATTGAACCCGATACTCGTCATTCAGCGTGACGCTTCAGATTAACGAAGTTGGCGCGTGACATCGCGGGATAAAGCCGGTTGCATTATTTTTTGGGAGAACAGCATATGGATCTTTTCGCCGAAACGATTGCGGAGTTTAAACGTCTCGAGGACGAGATCAATCGCGGAACGCGTGTTTTGAGTTTGAGCGGGCTGACATCGATCGCAGCAAAGGCGTTTATATTATCCAAACTCCGAAACGGCGGCGTAAAAAAACCAATCGTTGTCATTACGGACTTAAACAAGGATTCCGAAACATGGGAGGCAGATTTAAACTTTTTCCAAAATGAGAACGGCAAAGACGCAGCGGACAAACCGCTGTCTCCTCCGATTCTGACGCTTCCGTCTTTTGAAGCAGACATCTATTCCGGAATTTCACCGCATGCGGAAACTCAGGAAGAACGTGCGCTCACCCTCTGGCAACTCATCCAAAATAAACCGGATTTCCTGATCCTTCCGGTAAAATCAGTTATTACAAAGGTTCCGTCACCGGTAAAACTAGAATCTTTCGGCGCCGTCTTGAATCGCGGCGAAGATTTCTCGCCCGACGCGCTGATCGGCAGGCTCGAGGCAAGCGGATATAAACGGGAAGAACCGATCGATAATTTCGGGGAATACTCGATGCGCGGCGGAATCGTCGATCTGTGGCCGCCGAACTGCACTACCCCGGTTAGAATTGAGTTTTTCGGTGATACCGTCGATTCAATCCGTTCATTCGACCCCGATTCGCAATTGTCGATCGAGCAGCTTACCGCAGTTTCGATCTCCCCGATGCGCGAGTTTTCGGCCGATTCAATCGACTTTAAACGATGGTCGGAACTGGCGACAGCAAGGTTTGATGATGAAAAATTCGCTAGGAACTTAAGGGACAGAACGGAATTTGCAAATGAAGGGGAAGATTTTTCGGGGTGGGAGTTTTTTATTTCGCTTTTGGATCCGCTAAGCGCAAGCGTTTTTGACTACCTTGATGAATGCATTTTTGTGATCGATGAACCGGCGGTAGCCGAGCAGGCCCTTGATTCGTTCTATAAACGGCTCCATCACGCCTATCAGGAGATTACGGAACACGGGGAAATCGGACTTGCGCCGAGCGAACTATTTCTGATGCCGGAGGAATTACGCGGGAAAATTGAAAAATCCCAAAGATTGGAGTTACGGGCTCTTGGAAGGATTAAAGCGCAAACCGATGAAGAGTTTTCGACCGAGGGAATACTGCTGGAGGCGGCCGAGGCCGATCCGGAACGTCCCGGCGGAAACCAACGCGGTGCGCCGTTATACCTGTTTTCACCCGCTCAAAAGGCGTCCGAATTTCAGATAAATTCCCGTCCGACACGCAATTTCGAAGGTGATATCAAGGCGTTCGCGGTTGAATATGCAAATACTGCACGAAATCCGGAACAACTAACTAAACCCGCGTTATTCGTTTTTCAATCTCAGGGTCTGGCCGAGAGATTCAACGACATACTCCGCGACTACGAAATCGTTCTTCCGGATCACCTCATCCGAATCGGCGAATTATCCAACGGTTTTGAACTTCCGTCGAACGGTTTAACAATTTTCACGGAATCGGCGCTGTTTGGAGATAGACGCACCTCGGACTTCAGGGCCCGGGCCCGTGAAAAATTCAAACCAAAAAGATCTGCATTTATTTCGGATTTCCGTGACCTCCGACAAGGTGATTTTGTGGTCCATGTCGATCACGGAATCGGACGGTTTGAGGGTCTCGAGTTAATCGGCACACAGGGTGTTGAGCGCGAATTCATGCTCCTTGTGTATGCGGATAACGCAAAACTCTTTGTGCCGGTGGAAAGACTCGACCTGGTCTCCCGGTATGGATCGAGCGAAGGCAGCCAACCCTCCCTTGACCGCCTCGGTGGGATCGGGTGGCAAAAGACAAAGGCCCGGGCAAAACGCGCAATGCGGGATATGGCGGATGAGCTTCTCCGGCTTTATGCTGAGCGCAAACTGGTTCGGGGATTCGCATTCTCGGCAGATGCGCCCTGGCAAAAAGAATTCGAGGATGCATTTCCTTTTCAACTGACGGCCGATCAGTCGATATCAATTGACGAAATCAAAAAAGACATGGAAACGCCGGCCCCAATGGATCGCCTTGTCGTAGGAGATGTCGGTTACGGTAAAACCGAAGTGGCCATGAGAGCCGGTTTCAAGGCTGTCATGGATGGAAAGCAGGTGGCGGTTTTGACGCCGACGACCATACTCTCTTACCAGCATTTTGAAACGTTTAAGCAGCGTTTTTCTGCATTTCCGGTAAAAATTGACATGATCTCCCGGTTTCGAACGCCAAAAGAACAAAAAGAAGTCGTGGCGCTTTCGGAAAAGGGCGAAATCGATGTTTTAATCGGAACCCACCGCATCCTTTCAAACGACGTCAAACTGCCCAAATTGGGCCTTGTAATAGTAGACGAAGAACAGAGGTTCGGTGTCGCGCATAAAGAGAAACTCAAACAGCTTAAGAAGAAAGTGGACGTTCTTACATTGACCGCAACCCCGATTCCGCGGACCTTAAACATGGCGATGATCGGAATGCGTGATATGTCGATTATTGAAACGCCTCCCCGCGACCGTCTCGCAATTAATACCCAGGTCGTCCAATTCTCGGAAGCCGTAATTAAATCAGCGATCGAACTCGAACTCTCGCGAGACGGTCAGGTGTTTTTTATTCATAACCGGGTTCAAACCATCGACGCGATCGCGGCGCACGTGCAAAAAATAGTTCCCAATGCGCGGATCGTAATAGGACACGGGCAAATGAGTGAAAAAGAACTCGAACGGGTAATGCTGGATTTTGTCGATTACAAATATGACGTTTTGGTTGCCACAACGATTATTGAAAACGGTATCGATATACCGCGCTCTAACACGATAATCATCAATCGCGCCGATACTTATGGCCTTTCCCAGCTCTACCAGCTCCGCGGAAGAGTAGGGCGTTCAAGCCGGCGGGCCTATTCCTATCTTTTGATCCCGGGCGAACGGGAGTTAACTCCGGTCGCCCGTCGAAGACTTTCGGCCATTCGGGAATTCTCCGATTTAGGTGCCGGATTCAGAATCGCGGCTTTAGATTTGGAACTACGGGGTGCGGGAAACATTCTGAGCGGCAAACAGTCGGGTCACATCGATTCCCTCGGATTCGATCTCTACTCAAAAATGCTAAATCGAACTATTCAGGAATTGCGCGGAGAGGAAATTGAAGACGAGACAAGTGTCTCGCTAAATCTGGGGGTGGATGTATCGATTCCTCAAGAATATATCAATGAAACGAGTCAGAGGCTTCGAACGTATAAACGAATTTCGTCCGCCGGCTCTGATGGGGAATTGCGTCAAATTTACAGTGAAATACAGGATCGATACGGGAAAATGCCCGAATCGGTTGAAAATCTATTCGAATTTGCCCGTTTACGCCAGACCGCGGAAGCGCTCCATATTATTTCAGTTGATAAGACGAAGGACGGATTAGCCATAAAACTCGCTGAAAAATCACTCGTCTCTCCGGAAAAACTGATGGAACTGGTTCAAAGCAATCCGGGTTCGGCGTTCTCACCAAACGGCATTCTCCGAGTTCCGACAAATGAAACGGACATCATCGATGAGGGGCGTGCGATCCTCGAACGAATTAAACAGGATTAATTAAAATCGATTTGCGAGTGACGGTTAAGAAAAGTCTATCTGCTGGTGCAATCCCCCAACTCGTTGAAATTGCAAATAAACAGGTGGGGCGCATATTCCTTGGTTTGACCCCTGACGTTACGCCATAGCACCGATTCACTGTATTTGTCCTTTGTCCAACCAAAAAAGCGCCGGTTTTCCCAGACGAATTCATATGCATCTTTTTCATCGGCGCCCTGGAGATGCTTTGCTTCATGCAGAAGAATCGCTGCCCTTTCCGTATCGTCCTCGGCGTAGACAAAGAAATCCGGATAGACCGTAATAATCGCGAACGGATAATTGGTTGCAGCGTATGCACTTTCCTTGGCTACGATCGAATTCAGCCAATTGTCGCTTCCGCGGAAGTCTGCGAGATTTCTTAAGTAATGAGCCTCTTCGATAAACCCGCTTTTCTCGAGCAGATTGATCGCCCGGTTAATACTCTGAGACTCTTCTTCATTGAGCGCACGCGAGGAAAACGTCAGCGTTGCGTAAAAAACGGGAAAGATAAGTAAACAAATTACAAAGCAAACAAAAATGCGACGGGAAATCGCGGCGGGCGACCCACCCCTCGCCGAATCGATAGATGAGGTTGGCACAGCCTCGGGAAGCAAATAATGGCAACGAACGCAGCTGTCGGCATTTATAAAATTGGTAAGCCTGCAATTTGGACATTTCTTGTGCATTGATTTCTCATTCCCCGATCGGGGAGAGCGCAAGTCGCTATAATTTAAAAATTGTGATAGCCCGATATTTTCCAAAAAAACCGCCAAAATCAAGACATCTATCAACCCGCGCCGAAATTTAGGCATCATAAGGATTTGCAAAATCTTGCGATTGGGGATTAACATTCTCGATTAGGCTTTATTATTATCGATAATCATCAAGGAGTATTAAACAGTGAGAATTACGAACTCCATACTTATATTAGTGGCAGTTTTATTGATTTCCTGCATTCCGGTATCCGCGCAGGAAAGCGAATTGGTCGTGGTGGACGAAGTCATTGCTCAAATCAACGACAGTGTAATTACGCTTTCACAAATTCGGAGCGAGATGAAGAGTGCCGTCGACGGCCTGGTGCAGCAGGGCAAATCTGAATCTGAAGCTAAAGCGATGGTTGACGGCAAGATGGGACAACTGATCGCGAATCTGATCACCGAGGAACTCCTGCTTCAACGCGGAAAGGAAATGGGTGTCGAAAAAGCGGTCGAAGCCAGAATTAACCAGCAATTCCTCGAACGGATGAGAGAATTCGACCTTAAATCACTTGATGACCTCTATGAAGCAATGAGGCAGCAGGGCTTTGATCCTGAGGACATTCGAAATGAATGGCGGCGCCGTTTTACCCAGGACGAGGTGTGGCGGAATCAAGTCGATAGCGTCGTTTACTGGCAATCCACTTCAAAGGAAATAAAGGAATACTACAATAAGAATGCGGAGCGGTTTAAAAAACCCGCGACGGTTACGATAAGCGAGATTTTTTTGAGTTTTGCTGGCCGGGATAAGGATGCGGTGATTGAAAAGGCAAAGGAAATTACGGCCAGGCTCCGGGGCGGGGCCGATTTCGAGCAAGTCGCAATCGAATCTTCCGATCGTCCGAACGTTTCGGAAACAAAGGGGAAAGCCGGTACGTTTGCAGTCACCGAACTCGATCCGATGTTTGCCAAACCGATCGAAAGAGTCAAGGTCGGCGGTTACACCGATCCAATCGAAATGGATATCGGAATGGAAATTATTCGTGTCGATGAACGGACTGAGGGAAGCGACGAGGCGCATTTTAATGAAGCCGCCGTTCGGAATGCGATTTTGCAGGAAAAACTGCCCGAGGCGAGAAAGAAATACGTTGAAGAGCTGAAAGACGACGCATATATCAAGATTCGCGAGAGTTATCGCGCGATGGTGTTGCCGCATCTAAATCCCGAAGACAAGAAGACTGCGGAAGTCAGCAAATGAATCGTAGAGATCCGCTTTGTGAAACGTCGTCTGAAAAATGGACGGCGTTTTATTTTTTTTGATGAGATTGGACGTATTTTTAAAACTGAGCAGATTGATGCCCCGCCGGACGCTTGCCAAAGAGTTTACCAAGGCGGGTTTGGTAAAGGTTAACGGAATCCCGGCGAAGTCCTCGCGGGACATTTGTGCCGGGGATGAAATTGAAATAAACCGGCATACGCGGCTAACCAGGTTGCGGGTCGCCAAAGTACCGGACAAAAAACAGGTTTCAAAAAAGGACGCCGCCGGATTATATGAAATAATTTCCGACGACATTCTGAAGGATGTTTTTTAAGCGGCCGCCTGGGTTACGATCGGCTCGCCTCCGCTTCCGCCATTGCGATCGAAAGGGGGCTTAAGAAGTACAATCCAATTAGATAGAACACGAGCCCAAAAAATTGAATATACCCGGTCGCCGGTGCAAAAAGCGGAAGGTTAAGAAAATATGTGAAAGCTTCGCGTCCGGGATCTTCCCATATCCTCTCAAGCCAGCTGCCATTTCCCGCGGCAACCAGATTTGCCAAAACAAGGTACTTCGCGACAAATGCAAATCCGAATAAACCGCCAAGACTCCGAAGGAGTGTCCGCGAATCGAATTCGGAAAAGAGGTTGTTCCAGAGTGTCCACAAGAAGCAAAACCCGATGACCCAAAAGGGCAGCCCCTGTTCCGGTATCAAAGAATTAAAAACCTGAACTGATGCAAAAAAGAGCGATAACAAAACGGCGCCGTTCGCCGAATTACGAAGCCCGGAAAATTCCTCCGAAAACCAACCTTCAAGTTTGATCAATCGTGAGCGGAAGAAAAGAACCAGCAGAAGCGAAGCAAAGATGAGACAACTCAGCGCCGGCCGGTAAAAGATAAATTCATTATCCGCTATTCCTATACGCAGCCCGCCCAGCAGGGCCACTGTCAGAAATACAAAGGGAATGAAAACGTATTGAATATAGAATTTCGAGTTTTCGGAACCCGTCGAGTCATCGCCGGACAATGAGCTTGATAGGCTGGATTCCGGAGTTCGTATGACAACGTCGGACCGATCACCGACTCCATTTACGGCGTCCTCGGATGTTATCAGTTCGCCTTCGATTTCTAATCCGCCGTCTTCATCATCTATGTCTTCAATTTGATCCATTTTTTTGACCGGCCGCTAATACGGCCATTGCCTGCTGGAATGACGTGAAATAGTCTACTTCCGCTGCCTGGTTAATTTCAGCGGATTGAAATCCGCGGCGGTTATTCGCAAACCTTCTACAAGTTCATTTTTCAATTCGGCCGGATTTCGCAGCGACAGATTTGGATCGGGCGATTTGTAATCCTCGTCAAGCCGGATGACCCGGTTTACTCGCTCGAGTCCTTTCCGAAACAGTTCGTCATCGTTGCTAAACCGTCCCCATCCTTCCCGGTAAAAAGCGTAAGCGATATAAAATTGTGTATCGGGATCACGCTGCTCTTTGTCAGCTTTTTCAAATAAGTCCCGGGCAACGATAAAATTTTCGTTTCGAAACGCCGTTAATCCTTCAGCCAGTTTCTCTTGATCTACCTGATAGGTGTTCGTCATCACCCGGGCTTTTGACGTCGCCCGGTCAATCGTCTCGCGCGCCTTTATCGAAGCATCTTCAATGCTTTTCGGAGCCGCCCAGTAAACCCAGGCAACAAATACCCCGTAAAACAGCGTCACAAGAAGGCCGATAATCTGGATGTGCTTTTCCTTCATTGGTATAATCCGATAAATAATAAGGATACACGAATTCTTTGGAAAGTTTTATGAAAACCCGCTGGCTGTTGCTTTACTTAATCTTTTTGATCAGTGCGAACCAGACGCGCGCGAATGATTCGAGTCTTGTAATTATAAACGCCAATATCCAAACGATGGACCGTCGGCTCCCCAATGCACGGGCGGTCGCAATTTTGGGAAATCGAATTGTTGCAGTCGGTGAAAAGGAAGAAATCTTAAAACTAACGGGTAACGGGACAAGAGTCATAGACGCCCGTGGGAAACTCGTTTTACCGGGCTTTAATGATTCTCACGTACACTTTACAAGTATCGGAAATAAGTTCTCCTCCATCGATTTGAGATTCGTCAGAACGCCTGCCGAAATTGTCGAAAAATTCAGGCACTACACCAGATTTCTTCCAAAGGGCCGGTGGATACTCGGCGGGCAGTGGGACAATCGAAACTGGACGCCCGATGATCTGCCGAGCAAGGAATTGATCGATTCGGTAACGACTGACAATCCCGTCTTTATTTATAGCCATGATGCGAAAATGGCGTTTGCCAACAGTCTGGCTCTAAAGATTGCCGGCATAGATAAAAAGCACCGGGAGATTCAAGGCGGCGAGATCGTCCGGAATGAAAACGGCGAGCCAACAGGGGTTTTGAAGGATCGCGCGATACTGTTTCTCAGAGACCGCGCGCCAAAATACATAACCCAGGATTGGTATCAGGTTGCCCAGACCGCGACAAACTATGCGGCGGCGCTCGGTGTCACGAGCGTCCAGGATATGCATTCCGATTACCTTGCCGATTTATTGAACAAGCTGGACCGGGACGGAATTTTAAAAACGCGGGTCTATGATTGCACACCCCTGATCGACTGGAAACGACTGTCATCGGATGGGATAAAGCGAGCCAGCGGTACAGCGATGGTTCGAAGCGGATGCCTGAAAAGTACGGCTGACCCTTCGTTTGGCACATCGGAAGAACTTTATGCGGACATAATCGAAGCGGATAAAGCTGAACTCCAGGTGATGATTCACGCCATCGGCAACGGTTCGATCGCAAATATACTTGACGTCTTCGAACGCGTCGGAACAGAGAATGGAGAAAAGGACCGGCGTTTCCGGGTCGAACATGCGTATCGCTTTCGGACCGAAGACATCATTCGGTTCGGTCGGTCCAATATTATTCCATCGCTCCAGCCGCATCTTTTCTACGGAGGCGAACCGTATCGCTCGCTTTTAAATGCGAATGCAAGAATCGCGTTTGGTTCAGATGCATCGATAACCGATTTCGACCCTTTGCTCGGAATTTATGCGGCGGTAAAAGAAAGCAATTTGAGCGAGCGGTTGACGGTCAGGGAAGCCGTGGAATTGTATACGCTGGGTGCTGCGTACGCCGAATTTCAGGATCATGTGAAGGGATCGATTACGGTCGGGAAACTTGCGGATTTGGTTATTTTATCGGAGGATATCCTAGGTACGAGTATCGAAAATATCAAGAATGCAAGAGTTCTGACTACCGTCGTTGACGGCAAAATTGTGTATGAAGAAAAATAAGATTGAATTTGTTATTGAGGCCGTATTCGGCCATTGCGGCGCGGTTAGGAACGTCTTCGGATTTTTGCTTCTGTTTTTTAGTTTTTCGGCGGCCGGAATCGCGCAGGATATGACGGGTGAAAAAAAGCCAGCCGATAAAGATAAAATCGCCGCATTTAATAAAGACGGGAAAATTAAGCGTGGGGCGGAAATCGGCAATTCAGAAAAAGTTTCGCTTAAGAAAGTATTTTTAGATCCTTCAAAATATGCGGGTAAGTCGGTCCGGGTCGCGGGATTTGTTGTCCGTTCATGCAAGAATGAAGGGTGCTGGGCGGAACTTGGCGCAACCAAAGACGCATCGCGGACGGTCCGGGTCAAAATGAAGGATCATGCATTTTTTATCCCTTTGCAATCGGCCGGTTTCAAGATATTGGCTGAAGGCGTATTTAGCGTTAAAACACTCTCGAAAAATGAAGTTGAGCATTTAATAGAGGAGGACGGCGCAAAATTCGCGAATGTCAATCACGACGGAACGGTGACCGAGTTATCGTTTCTAGCCTCGGGCGTTGAATTGTCAAAGCGTTAGCATCGTTATAAATGAAACCTTTTAAGATCAGAGAAATTGACATCGATCCGCCGCTGGTTTTGTCTCCGATGGCCGGGGTGACGGACTTTTCATTTCGCCGCTTGTTAAAAAGACGAGGCGGGGTCGGATTGACTGTGTCCGAATTCATTTCGGTTGAAGGAATGACAAGGAATTCACCCCAATCAAAACGGATGATGCGTTTTCTTGAAATGGAACGGCCATTTGCGGTTCAGATATTTGGGTCCAATGTCGCACGGATGGCGATGGCTGCGGAGATGGCTCAAGACGTCGGGGCGGACATCCTCGATGTCAATTGCGGCTGTCCAGCGCCGAAGGTCGTAAAAAAAGGAGGAGGCTCGGGCCTGCTCCGTGAACTCCCTCTTTTGGCCGAGATATTGACCGAAATAAAGAAATCGATTTCGATTCCGTTGACATTAAAACTTCGGGCCGGATTCTCTGACTCAAATATTAACTGTGTTGAGGTTGCCAAAATGGCCGAGCAATGCGGCGTCGAACACATTGCCCTCCACGGCCGGACGCGTGAACAAAGATACAAAGGACTTGCTGATTGGAGTCTTGTCAAAGCCATTAAAGAAGCCGTCACGATTCCCGTATCGGGGAATGGAGATGTAACGACGGTCGATTTCGCCCTCGAACGGTTTCGCGAAACCAAATGCGACGGAATTCTGATCGGCCGGGGAGCGATGCAGAATCCCTGGCTGTTCAGGCAGATTCAAGATGTGATTGAGGGCCGCGAAGCTTACCAGCCTAGCCATTCCGACAAGCAGGCGGTACTGCTCGAGTTTTTTGAACTTCTCCGCGAAGATATGCCGGAAACCGCCGCGCTTGGAAAAATGAAGCAGCTGGCCGGTCAATTCACAAAAGGACTCAGGGGCGGGGCGAAATTCCGGCAGACACTCTATCATTCCCATTCCGCCCTTGAGATTCTTGATAATATTGCTGATTATTTCGAGAAATTGGCTCAGAATGAAGACTACGGTGAAAATGAGGTCGAAGCCGACGCCGAATTGCTCAGTTCATGCAGCGCGCTAAGCGCCTAGTTTTGTTTTTCATTCTGAGAACCCGGGTTTTATGAAATATCCTAACTTACTATTATTGCCGTTATTCATTTCCCTGCTCTTTTTCTCCTTAAACGCCCAGTCAAATCCCGGCTCCGGACCCCAGCCTGCAGTATCCCAGGAGATAAAGTCGTCTCCGGCATATGCCGAGGTTGTGTTCCGAATCGCAGTGCTCAAGGTAGAATTGGAAGAATTGCTCAATCGATATACCAGAGAATATTCCGGGGTTAAGGAGATTGAGTATGAGCTGACCGAGCTCGAAAATATTATGAAGAGAATCAAAGGGTTTAAGGCGGCCGAGACACAAAAACTAACCTTGGCTCTGGGTAAGATGTTTCTGCAAAAAGCGGCATACATCACCGAGTTTAAGGTATTGCTGGAGAAATATAGCGAAAAACACCCTGAAGTTATCCGCGCCAGGCGCCGGATGGAAATATTCGAAGAAGCGATCGGTAAAATTTTATGACGCGACCAAGTTGAGATCCCGGCCCACGCCGTCCGGATTAAAAATTCGTATAGCATATGCCCCGCCCAGTGAACCCCAAAATTTGAGATTTTAAATGGAAACTAACTACGCTCGGAACCTAACCAGGTACTTTGCCGGATTAACCATCCTTGTGGCGCTCTCCGCGATATCTGCGGCGGGCATTCGCGCCCAGTCACCGAAGAAGATATTAAAAAATGCCAGCAAGGCATTGGGCGGCGAGAAGAAGATAAAGGCGATAAATTCCTGGCGAAAGAGCGGATTGATAGTCAGAGTATCCGACGGCACCAGCGGTGAATTTCTTCTGCAGACCTCAAAGCCCGATCTTTACAAATCCAAATTCGATTTGCGGGGCTTTGAAACGGAAGCGGGTTTTAATGGTAAATCCGGGTGGGTTAGAGATTCACGCGAAGGCCTCCGAACTTTGATTGGTGACGCAAGTGAAGATTTTCGGGCCGAAGCAGTTTTCCGAAATTGGCGCTGGATCGACTACAAAAAGCGGAAGGAAAAAATAACGGGCGGCGGAAATGCGATTATCGATGGAAGGCCCGCGAAGGTAGTGGTACTTACTAACCGCTACGCAACGATGATCAAATTATATTTTGATTCCGACACAAATCTTCTAATCCGGGAGCAAATTCGTAACGGGGATCAATGGAAGACTTTTGATTACAGTGATTACCGACCCGTCAACGGTGTCAAGGAACCCTTCCGGGTAGCGACCGAAATCGACGGCGAAAAATTTTTAATAAGATTTGACCGGATGACCTACAATATCGGTATTGACCCGGCGGAGTTTGATTTCCCGCGAGTCCTTGGTGATCCATTGCCCGATTTGACAAAACTCCTGACCGAACTCCGAGAAAATGAAGAAAAAGTCGAAAACATACTTGAAAACTATTCATACACGGAAAAGACGACCAAGCGGGAGCTTGAAGACGACGGAACTCTACGTGTTATCGGTTCGGAAACATACCAACTTTCGTTTTATAAGGGTTACCGGATCAGAAGGTTAATCGCAAAAAACGGCGAGGCGCTGGCGGGCGATCAGCAGCGCAAAGAAGATAAGGAAGTCGAAAAACGAGTCGAAAAAATTGAAAAGGAGATTTTGGACCGGGAAAAAAAATCCGTCGACCAGACCGCTGCGGGAACACCCGACGAGGACGGTAGAAGAATTTCGATAGCCGAAGTTCTAAGGGCATCCAATCTGTTGAATCCGCGCCGGGAAGTGCTGCTCGGGCGAAAGGTGATCGTCTTTGATTTTGAGCCAAATCCAGACTTCGATTTTGACAACGCTAAGAGCTTTCTGAAGTTTTTCGGCAAAACCGCCGGTGTGATGTGGGTTGACGAGGAAGATAAACAGGTTGCGAGGCTTGAAGCCATTTTATTTGACAGCTACAAGGTTGGCGGCGGCCTCCTGGCAAAACTCAGAAAAGGAGCGACTTTTACCCTTGAAAAACAGCGGTTTAACAAAGAGATCTGGCTCCCGTCGGTCGCGGATATAAACCTGTCGATCCGGGTGCTCCTGTTCGGGGGCGTGAAGGTCAATCAGATAATTGAATCCTCGGATTACAGAAGATTCAATACCGAAGTCGAGGATGCGAAAATCAACCGTTTGGAAAATCCGGATAAACCGCGAAAATAGAATCTTAGATGCAAAGGGCTTCTTCTATTGCTTCTGCCCTTTCAACCGCGAAAATTTTCAGCCGTCGATCGAGCCCTTTCGGTTCACTTCGGCCGGCATTACGAAAAAAAGCCGGACACGCCGGCCTATTCTTGTAAGACTCCAGAAAACCTCGCCTAAGCTGAAGCTTCGTTAGCTTGTTCCGCCAGCTGAGTAAGCCAGTCCTGCATTTTCGCCAGCCTATCCGCACCATTCGGTGCTTCCATTATTACCCGCTCCAGGTGAGCGTACATTTCGGGATTTTCAAATTGTTTGCGCAAATCGGACAGATGCGGCTGGATCTTAGCAAAAAACAGAATATGCTCGCCGACGGTATCGTTAAACATCTCGGCGTCAATAGCGCCGTGATTGACGAATGACGCGACCATATCCCAATACGAGCCGACCATTCTATAATACCCGCCAACCTCCGGGTCCATCATTGTTTTCCCGATCTCTTCAGCACTTGTAGGGTTAAAAGTGAACATCCAGTTGCGCGCCTCGCGCATTACCTTCTCTCGTCGAAGATCGTAAAGTTTAATCAATAGATCCGCAGACTCAACTTTGCTCATAAAGCACCTCCCAAATTTTCGTTTAGGGGAAGACTATTCCTACTGCCGTGCGATGTCAATATTTTTTTCGTCCGATGCCGGAACTTAGATATCGTGCAAAACCGAGGCTTTTTCCGGGCGATGACGAGATATGCTGGATTAGCTCAACATCGTTTCCGCGCCGGGCACGCGATCGACTTCACCGGCTCTGAAAATGATTCACGACAATAAGCTATCTTGGGTGTGAGTGACGTTTTGGCCTCGATCGAAGATTTGCGGAAGCGCGGGGAAAAGCAATCGCAATTTCAACCCGGAAAGATCGGATACGGCATTAAGGTGTGCTCGCATCGGGACCCTGAAACAAGCTCTCATCCAGAGTCTGTCCGAATGTTATCGTCGACACGTCTTTTTCTTCGATGATTTTTCCGTCGGCCCATAAGACGGAGCGGTAAGGAACGAGGGTACTTTGAGCATAATTATGATCGTAAAACTTACGTCTGTATTTAACGCCGTCCTGCTCGTATTCAAGCATCATAATACGCAATGACTTTTTGCTTACATAAAAGGTGGTTTTTCGCTTTTCCTTGTCTGTGACATTTACTACATAAAGATCGACGCCCATTATTTTTTGCTCTTTTTCAAGTTCAACCGTCGATCCGTTTTCCTTGTAACGCAGCAAAGCCTCAAGACCATGCCAAATACCGTTTTCAAATGATTTTATGGCATCATCACGGGGCGTAAATACGGAATTATTATAGAGTCCAAACACCTTTTTGCCATCGTAAATCATCGCGTATTCAGCGTTGGGAAACTTCTGGTTTAAGCGGACGCGTTCGGTCTCTAAATTGTCAGATCGCAGAATCCTTCGTTCATATTCGGATTTAACCATTTGATTTTCGGAATTTGTCGCCTTGATCTTGCCGATTTCAACCGTTGTTTTTCTAATTTGACTGAGCCCCGGCCGGCCGGCCGCGTTGCTGTATATCAAAATAACGAATTCGGCCACCTGGACACCGGTGGTCAGCCCTTTTTTAAGGTCCACTTTTTCCGGAGGAGCGTCATTTTTCTGAGCATCCTTGTCGTCAAATTTCTCCTGAGCAGGGACGAATGAAAAGCTGCTCAGCAACAGGCATGATGCAAGTAATAATGTATTGACACGCAAAATCGGAACCTCACTTCGATCGTTATTTTTAGCTGGATATTTCGCCGTTTCTTTTGCAAATTTTAACATAAACAAAATCAATCGGCACATTGGCCGCGTTTTCTAAATAATATTGATGAGTCCCGTGTGAAATTGGATGCATAACCATTTTAATCGGTTTTACCTTGTAATCATTTAGATTTACTATTAACCCCGATGCTCCACGTAGGCCTGGTAGAACCAGAAATTCATCCAAACACCGGAAATATTGGCCGGCTTTGCGCCGCCACCTTTACGCCGCTTCATATCATCGGGGCAACGGGCTTCAGACTTGACGAACGCGCCGTAAAACGCGCCGGCCTGGACTACTGGGATGAAGTAAACATCAACCGGCATATTGATCTGGACGATCTCTACGCTTCTCTTCCCGATTCACGATTTCTTTATTTCACGACAAAGTCGAAAGCCAGTTATTCGGAGTGGCAGTTTAGAGATGAGGACTGCCTCATATTCGGACCGGAAACACGAGGCTTGCCGGCGGATCTGTTGAGCCTTAACCGGGAGCGATGCCTGACCATACCAATGCCCAATAAACGCGTCAGAAGCCTGAACCTTGCGAATTCGGTCGGAATCGTACTCTATGAGGCGATCAGGCAGTTAACGAAAACTCCTGCGTAAATAATCGCCCCAAACCGACGAAAACCGGGCTCACTCAATCCCTTTTTATCAAAAAATTTGCAATTCCCCACGAGTTGCCTGTATCATCAATCTCAATCTCAAATACTCACTTCTCCTCGAATCGGATTAATCTCAACTCACTTCGATTCGGGGTGTTGACAAAAAAACCTCATGAAACCCAAAAATATTAGCAGGAATACTGTAACTCAACAGGTTGCGGACGAACTTTTGATCTATGACCTTAAGCGGAATAAGGCGTTTTGTCTGAATAAAACGGCGGCTTCCGTTTGGGAAAGCTGCGATGGAATCCGAACACCTGGGAAAATCAGGCGAAAGCTTGAGAAGGCGTTTGGGGTCAACCTCAGCGATAAGTTCGTGCTGTTCTCGATTGTCCAGTTATATAAATACGGACTGATCGAAACCGATCCCGCGATAACGCTTGTATCCGTAGGCATTTCGAGAAGGCTTCTATTGCGTGAAATCGGTAAAACAACGGCGATCGCGTTGCCGCTGATCGCATCCGTCGTTTCTCCGCGGCCGGCCCAGGCACAATCGGCCTGCCTTCCCCAACCGAGCGGCTGTCAATGCGTAAACGGTTACTCGTCCGGTCAAGACTGCACCGGCGATACGCAGTTTAATAATTGCGGTCCGGGGTGCAGATGCATCGCCAGCCCGGGATTTGATGATTGTCTTCCGTAGCGGAAGTCGCCGAATACCAGATCGAGAATACAGCTGCATAGATGATCGCGATCATCCGGGCGGCGCTTTTAACCTATGTTCGCTTTTCAATTTTTTGGCATCGAAGGGCGTCGGCCTTTCATCAAAACACTGGTCTTTGAAAAACCCATTTTGGTTTGAAATTTCAAAGAAAAGGAGGCATAACTTGATGAAATTCATAAATAACTTATTAGTATTGGCAATTGTAATTTTCGGTTTTTCAAATGTTGACGCGGCGGCGAATACCGGATTATCGGCCGACGCGTTTTCGATAGAACAAAATGTGGGGAAACAGATTAGAAAATTACCCTATTACGGTGTTTTCGACCTGATTTCTTACGAAGTTGACGGAACGACGGTAGTGTTATCCGGCAGCGTTTACAATGCCGTAAACCGCAAATCGG
>JBFGKW010000015.1:0-40161 GCA_041576495.1 Aridibacter sp.
AAAAAGGATCTATGGGATCCCGAATAAGGTTAAACGTCTATCCCTTTGTTTGACTCTGGTTCCAAGTGCTCCCGGGGATAGTTGCGGGTCAATCTAATTGATTCGCACTATTCTTTTTTCCAGTCGCGGCGAGATCGTCTGATCGGGCGATTCCCGGATATATTTTTCGAACAGTTCCGAGTCCTTTTCTGCTTTTTCCGCCGGTATCAGCACTCTTGCATCCTTAAACATCGTGTACCCGTCGCCGCTGCGCGTAACGAGAAAATCCGATGTCGCCACGGAATACCGGGCCCCTGCCACGAGCCGCTTCCCGCCGACGAAAACCTCCACAATCCGGTTCCCGGCGGGCTTTGAAGCATCAAACGTAAAACTCATCCCGGAAACCTGCGGGAATCGCCCCGGTTCATTGTCTTCAGCGCTGCGGGCGACACCGTGTTCTAAAACTTCGAGCAGCGTTTTACCGGAAATCTCAATTTTGACCACCGGGTTGTTAAACGGGAGGATCGAGAGTACGTCGCGTTTTGTTATCACCCCGGGCATGTATTCAAGATCGGCCCGGATCGAACCGCCGTTTACAAATCCGATATCGGCGCCCGTCGCCCGGCGATATGAATCGGCGACAAAATTACCGACGTTTGTTTCCTTTGTCCGGGCGGAAATGGACAGCGCATCCAGCTTGACGGCCGTTCGTCCGACGGGTTCCGCCAATTTCAAGAGGAGATCCTTGTATTTTTCAAATACCGGTGCAAATTCGGGAGCGTCCTCAATTTGATCGGTTACCTGGATCAATTCCCAATCCAAACTCGTCAACCGCTTGGACACACGGTCAAAATTTAAGCTGAATTTCCCAAGCTCCCTGGCGTCGGCCGTCATCTTAAAAATCGGCGTGCCATACGAAGACGACTGCAAAAGCGTGTGTTCGTGACCGCCCAAAATCAAATCAAAATCCGCACATCCGGCGAGTTTCTTATCCTGGGCCATAAACAGATGGGTCAAGCCGATAACCGCGTTGA
This sequence comes from Aridibacter sp., assembly GCA_041576495.1. Taxonomy (GTDB): domain Bacteria; phylum Acidobacteriota; class Blastocatellia; order Pyrinomonadales; family Pyrinomonadaceae; genus Aridibacter. The sequence continues at coordinate 1,014 of JBFGKW010000015.1, forward strand.
CCTTTTCCACCTTCCGCAGCCGGCTGACGATGAGATTCGCGGTCAGGCAATAATCCGTCACCTTGAGATGATCTTCCATCGAAGACGTTTCCTTGGCTTCGGGCAGGATCAATCCGATGATCCCGATCCTTACTCCGTCAAACTCTCTAATGACAAACTCGGGTGTCCCGGCAAAGATCTTGTCTGTCTTGGTGTCAATGATATTGGCGCCGAGCCAGGTAAACTTTGATTCCTTTAACCTTTCGAGAAGCAGCGGAGTCTTGATATCAAACTCGTGATTTCCGAAAACGGCATAGTCTAGCCCGACGGCATTCCAGGCCTCGATCATCTGAGCGCCTTTGTAGGTCAGGGTCTCCACCGAAGGCGAAAGTGTGTCGCCGCCCAAGGTAAATATCGTGTTTGGGTTTTCTGATTTGAATTTCTTTTTAAGCGTCAGCAGGCGGGCCAATCCGCCCCGCTTCCCGCCTTCTACGGGCATAAACTGATAGACGTCATTGACGTGGAGAATCGTCACCTTGACCGGAATATTATTTTTGCTTTCCTGGGCGAGAGAGGCAATCGAAAGCAATAGTACGAGTAGTATTGAATTTAACTTAGACATAATACATTTTCTTCTGTTATCAACCGCGCGCCTTAAAAGCGATTTGTCGGAAATCCAACGTCCGTTAAGCGCCGAATTAGAATCGATCGGGATACTAATCGAGTCTTAACAATCTCGAAAAAATTTGCAACCCAAAGTTGGAGTTTTGATTCTCAAAATATCACAGTTGTTTAACTAGACAGCTGCCACTTACGTCCTTGCGACAATTTCAAAATGAGAGGTTTATAAGTGTTAGAGATAGTTTTTCGTCCGCTTTTGGGCTTTATGTTTATTGTTTTGGGTTTTACGGTGGTCGGTTTCGCACAGTCAGAGACTGTTTCGGATTTTTCGGACATCGAAATCAAGAATTTCGGGCAGATGGATGAACGATTCTACCGGGGGGCTCAGCCCGAACAGGATCAGTTCCAGTCGCTTGCCGATCTAGGCATAAATACGGTAATAAATCTACGCGACGGAGCCAAAGATTACGAAAAGGAGACCGTTGAGTCGCTGGGTATGAAGTATGTCGCGATCCCGATGGACGACAACGAGTATCCGCCGGAGGAAGCGGTTCAAAAGTTTTTAAGTGTAGTCAACGACCCGTCAACCGGCAAGTTTTTTGTACATTGTAAAGGCGGAAAGCATCGAGCCGGAGCGATGGGAGCCGTTTACCGGTATACTAACTACGGTTGGGACTATGACCGTGTCTATCGAGAAATGAAACAGTACAAGTTTTATACGTTTTTTGGGAAATTCGGAGTGATTAAGAGGTTTGTAAAAGACTACGGTGAAAAACTAAAGTCTGAAGTAGATGTTTCAGTCGGCGATGAATCTAACGATGTCAACCGTTAAGGTAATTTGGAAATAGAGCCGCACGAATTAACGTGCGGCTCTTTTCTTTCCTTATTCGTAGATTTGAAGCGCCTTTCGGTTGTCGTCCCAATATACTTCCACAATGTTCTCTGGATCCAAAGACATTATCTGTTTTGTCAAATAATCGGTGCTCAAGTCAAGACGTAAATTTAAGAAATAGGATATTTTTTCGACCTTTTTCGTTTTTTTCGGGAATTCGATTCGTCGCAGTTCGGAGTCGAGTTCGTGTTCTGCAAAAGCGTCGTGCAAAAGCTGCCGGGTTTTGGAAGCATCCCTTGTTTTCACCGTCAATTCCATTGACCTGAACGAATTGCCGTCTTCGTTATATTCCAGAAACCATAACAGGACCATCACAAAAAAGCAGAGTATCGTGCCGAGCTGCCAGTATCCGACACCTGCCGAAAGGCCGATCGCCAGACTGGCAAGAAGTACTGTCACTTCTTTCGGGTTCTTGATGTTTGTTCGAAATCTTACAAGCGAAACCGCAGCAAAAATCGCGAAAGCGCGGGCGGCGTTGTTTCCGACGATCATCATCAGCGACGCCGCCACAACCGCCAGAAGAATCTGGGTTTGAACCACATGAAAATTACGTTGAAAAAGCGGAATCCGCTTCATTGGCCTGAAGGCAAGCAAAACCGATAGAAGGACGGCAAAAGACAGCCGCATGAATATTTCAAATCCGGTGTTTGACGAAGTCGTATTTGGATCCGACGCAGCGGCAATAATATCGGAGAGTATGGGAATTCCCGCCGTTTCAGGTACATCCCGGCTGACTCCGGGATTGTTTTTGACCGTCGCCGCCTGCCCTCCAGAGATGGTACCCGCCATTGGCACCGAAAGAATACCGATTGCCGCAAACGCCAGCAGGCCCACTACCACCGCGGTATAGATAATCGTGATAATTCTGGTGTTTCTTAAGTTCATTTTGTTGCCGTCTGCAAATTATTTATTTTGATCAGCTCGTTAATTCTTCGTTTCACGGCGCCGGCCAGAATTCTGATTTCCTGCGGTTGATAATTTGCGGCGCGGAACGCATCGTGAATCTGCCCGTCGCTGAGCCGGGATAAGAGGTTTGTTATCCAACGGGTGTCTTCAACTCTAATCTGGTCAAAAAGCTCCGGATTCCTTCCGGCATAAGAGAATTCAACCCGGCCGTCTTTTACGCGGTCGATAAATTTCGATTTGCTGTAGACCTCCGGGTTGTTTACCGCCCGTCCGAATCTCCAGATAATCCGGATCGGAACATAGCCGGTTCTTCCGAACGTCGCGCCCAAATCGCTCACCACGTAATGAGTTTCTTTACGACCCGGCTTATTGACGCGCAGGATGATGTTATTGCCCGTAGTTTTGACGTCCCAATTGTTTAAAAATGCCATCATGAGTGCCAGACCGGTCAGTTGATCTGAACCTCTTAAAGGATTGTCATTCCAACTCCAGCGCCCGTCGCGGTCAACATATTCGGGTCGGGCTTCGAGCCTTACATTTTTAAAGGTTCCTTTACCCGGGATCGTAATGCTCGGGACCAAATAGTTGATTTCGGTTTTAAAACCGATTCCCCAAAGCAGTCTCACTGAGGCCGTTTCCGGCTGCGCCTCACGCCCGATCTTCGCTACCCATTCCCTGTTCTTCCCGTCTCTTATGCGGTATTTCTTGGAAGCACCGCCCTTTTCTTCCTTGATCAGCGTTACTTTATTAAGGTCCGGTACCATTTCTTTCCCTCCCGGTCCCAGAAAAAGATCGCGAGCCGGAATATCAACAGGCTCCCAGAGGATAGGTGTACCCCTTTCCGTCTGGGCCGAAATTGAAGAAGAAAAGAAGACCAAAAATCCCGATATTATTGCGGCTGCGAAAAGTCTGTACGTTCCCAACACTAAGGTATCCCTCCAGTTAAATTCTCTTTCTCCCCGTTGTTAATCCGAACCACGATACGACCGGGCACTATAAGAGTGTGCAAGCCTTGTGCCAATTTCCGGCAAAAGTTATTAAATGCTGATGTGGAAGAGTTTAGAGATTTAGGAAAGTTTTCGGGAAGGGCCCAATAATAAAGCCCTGTCCTAAAATGAAACAGGGCAGTCACGTTTGAAGCGGTAATCCGGGTTTTTTTGGGGAGCTGAAGGTCCGATGTATCAATCTAATACACGAATTTAAGGTTTAGGCAGCTGGAGGCTCGTTCTCGCTTCCCAAATTTCCGGGAAAAACCGTTTTGAAAGAGTTGTTTTCAAATACCCGACGCCTTCCGATCCCCCGGTACCCCGTTTAGAACCCAGCATCCTTTCCACCATCAACACGTGATGGTAACGCCAGAGCGAAATATTTTTATCATGTTCGACCAACAGATCCTGGAGAACATAAATTTCTTCATATTTTTCGGGATGAGCGAGAATCTCGACTATCGCCTGAATTCGCTGGTCGGGAGTATCGGCGGACAATCCGTTTCTGTTCAGCATGCTCCAAAAAGCATCTGCCAGGGTGGCACCATCAAAGCGCTTCTTTAAGTTTCTTGTCGCAATCTCATCCCTTTCAAAAAACTTCATCAGCTTTTCGTCTTTGGCGCCCGATAAAAACTCGATCTCCCGAAACTGCATCGATTGGAAACCGCTGGCCGGATTCAGTTTTTCCCGAAACTCGAGAAAACCAATCGGGGCCATCGTTTCCAAAACGTGAATCTGGCCCACCAGCACCTGTTCGATGGCCGTTACAACCTTCATCGAATGATTCACGCGGAATAGACGATCCTCCTTGAGCCAAACCAAAATCGAATCAAGTTCGTGGAGTATCTGCTTAAACCAGAGTTCGTAGGTTTGGTGAATTATGATAAACAGGAGTTCATCATGGCTGGTTGGATCAGAAAGCGTTTCTTGAAGTTCGATCAGGTCGGGAACCTTGAGATATTTATTATAAGAAAGCGCGGGATTTTTTCCGTATTCTTCCATATTCTATGCGGCTTCCGTGGAGTTGACTTAGCGCACCTGACGACAAACCGTATCGCACTTACTTTAGGTCAACTAAACTCTCTTCGATAAATTGAGTAAGCTTGCGGATTCTATCATCAGCGATTGAAAGTTGTCTGTCAATTTAAGCTGTATGAAGGGCCGTTGAAAAAAAATTTCTTGACATCTAGTCTCAATTTCGATAAATTTTCGTTCATTCTGTCAACTAAATAACAGCACACAGAAATATCCCCAAAAATCTTGCAGTATAAGATTTGTTACTTATTTAGGAAATGAGTTTTATTACATTTCTTTTTGTCTGCTCATAACGAAGTTCCTTATACTTCGGGGCGGCGGACTTTGCTTTCGGCGCGCAACGTCAGAAAAGGCTGATTAATTAAACGAAGGAAGAATAATTCACTGAAGTTTGTAGGAGGAATTCAGAGTTATGTCTAAAACAGTAGGCACGGTCAAATGGTTTAACAATGCAAAAGGCTACGGATTTATTGAGCAGGATGGAGAACAGGATATTTTTGTTCACTATAGCGCAATTACGGGCGAGGGTTACAAAACGCTAATTCAGGGACAGGAAGTGGAGTTTGAAGTGACAAACGGCCCAAAGGGCCCGCAGGCTGAAAACGTAATGAAAGTTTGAATTTTAGTGTTAAATTTCCGAACTGCTAAACTTCTTGTAATGGCAGTAATAAAAAAGCGTTTTCCGAATCCAGAAAACGCTTTTTTATCGTTTTAGAACAAGTCATCCCCGATCGCACTTAGCCGCCGGCGCCATAATTCACGGTAGGATGTGTAACGCGAAATCAGTGCATTTAATTGGAAGCGATCCGCATAGGTCAACTCCCGGTTTCCGTTGATTCTCTTGATCCGCGCTTCAAGGCTGGCTTTGGCCGCATGTGGCGCCGCCTTTGTTCCGCCGTTAAAAAATATATCAAATTCGATTTTAAGACGCCGGATATCTTCTCCCAGTCGCTCAATTTGATCTTCTATTTCTTTCCGTTTTTCGAGTCTTGAGTTCGCTTTTTGCGAAAGCTTATCTATTGTAAATGCCATATTCTTATGTTTTTTCTTTTGATTTTGGGCGGGGGGAGCCCTATTTAAAATAAATAACTAAAGGCTTCGTTTTTCCTTGTTTTTAGATTTTCGGTTAAAATAGGTTTGTCCGGGCGAGCAGTATTTTCAACAGTTATAATGACAAAAACCAACGACTCCGAAAATTATGCTGAGATTTTGAGGCAGCTGCCTTCAATCGATGCGATTCTTCGCAGCGAGACCGCAACCCGGCTGATGGCGGCCGCCGGCGCCGATCAGTTAACCGGGCTCGCCCGAGCCGTTACCGAGACGCTTCGTGACGAGATTCTCAGTCTCAAAAACGGTAATTCGACGGGAAATAATAATTATTCAAAAAGGAGTCTATTGACCGAGGCCGAAAAAAGGCTTGAAAACGCCTGGCGCAGTCAGCAGAAAAAGAAGCTCCGGCGGGTTATTAATGCTACCGGCGTCATCATCCATACAAATCTTGGACGGGCACCGCTTTCCGAAGCCGCCAAGCGGGCGCTCGTCGAAAACGGTCCGGGCTATTGCACCCTGGAATACGCCGTCGAAACAGGCGGCCGGGGACGGAGGGGCGGGTTGGCCGAAAAAATGCTGGCCGATCTCACTGGAGCGGACGATGCCCTGATCGTTAATAATTGTGCCGCCGCCGCCGTGCTTGTTTTAACCGCTCTCTCAAATGGCGGTGAAGCGATCGTCTCACGCGGCGAGTTAGTCGAAATCGGAGGCGATTTTCGGATTCCGGATGTTATGACACAATCCGGCGCAATACTCCGCGAAGTCGGCACGACGAATCGAACCACGGTTGCTGATTATGAACGCGCGATCACGGAAAACACCCGGTTAATCGTCAAGGTTCATCCGTCAAATTATAGAATTATCGGGTTTACGGAAGCGCCCGTAATTGCGGATCTTGCCGAATTGGCAGGGGCCAATGACGTTCTGATATATGAAGACGCCGGTTCCGGGGCATTGTTTGATCTTTCGAAATACGGACTTCAAGATGAGCCGGTGATAAAAGACTCGGTGGCCGCGGGAGCTGACGTCATTACCTTTAGCGGTGACAAGTTGATTGGCGGAACACAGTCAGGATTGATTGTCGGGCGTTCGGCGATAATCGAAACACTACGAAAGCATCCGTTGTATAGGGCACTCAGGGTCAGCAAAATAATTTACGCCGCGCTTGAAGCCACACTTGATGCATTTCTCAGGGAATCCGCCGAAGATGAAATTCCGGTTATTAAGATGTTGTCGCTGTCGGAGGCTGAGCTAAGGAAACGCGCCGAGAATTTCACCGGTAGTTTACTGGAGGCACTCGGGCCCGACCGTAATCTCGATCTTGAAGTGATCGGCGGAAAGTCCGTTGTCGGCGGCGGGTCGGCACCGGCCGCTCAACCCAAAACGGCGCTTGTCAGTGTCAGGCCAAAACATATCTCGATCAATAAATTAGAAGAAAAACTCCGGTTTTCTGATCCTCCCATCGTTACGAGAGTTTTGGAAGATCGGGTCACGATCGATTTGAGAACGGTTGCTCCAGCTGAAGAATCTGAGTTGTTGGAAATCCTCGTAAGCCTGGCCCGAGCCGGATGAAGCGGGTTTCCCGTCAGCCAAACGGATTGGATTTACTTGATGATAAAACTCCTGGCCGGTAAAATTTGGTGGAGGATTCCTCACCTTCTGCGGGCGAAATTAATTCGTTCGACTCAGCAAAAATTCACGGTTTCGGTCGCGGCAATCGTTACCAACGAGAAAAATGAAGTGCTTGTTTTGGATCATTTCTTTCGGCCGCGATTTAGCTGGGGACTTCCCGGCGGGTTTCTCGATTCATTCGAATCACCCGAGGCAGGCATAAAACGGGAACTAAAGGAGGAGGCCGATATCGAGCTGCAGAATTTACGGCTAATTCGGGTCAGGACGATTGGGAAGCACATCGAAATCTTGTTTCGAGCTAACGGAAGAGGAAAGGGCCGTGTGTGCAGCGGCGAAATAAGGAATTTTGGTTGGTTTCCGCTCGACGATCTCCCGTTGATGAGCGAAACTCAGATTAAGTCTTTAAACGAGTTCGTCAAAACCTGAAATCCAAATGCGGGCGCCCGGAAAATAAAATTTTCCGATCGGGCAAACAATTTAAGGTAAACATAATGATCAATTTATTACCATCCAAGGATGAGGTCATCAAGATCTTGCTGGAAAACGGTGCCTATCGACACGGGCATTTTGTAAATCAGGACGGCAAACATACATCGCACCATTTTCGCGTTCCGTGGGCCTTCCACTATTATGACAACGCTAAGATTCTGGCAGTGGCACTCAGCCGGATGTTTCGTATGGACAAGAAAATATCGAGTAATTTACCCAAGATTACGATGATCAGTCCAAGCGCAGGGGTAATTCCGGTGGCCTTTAGTATCCGCGATGCTCTCAACGCCGAACAAATTTTTTGGGCGGAAGGCTCTAACGGAAATGGTGAACGCAAATTTCCCCGGTATGTGGAAGACCTCAACCTCAATCCCTGCATTATCGTTGACGATATTGTCAGGTCGGGCTCGACCATGCGTGAAACCTTTCGGATCGTAAAGGGCATTGGGGCGTCAATTATCGGCTGCGGTGCGATTATCAAGTTTTCCGATTCTCCAAAAGAAATCGACGGTGTCGAAATAAAGGCACTGTGCGAATTTGACTGCCGTTCCTATGAATCGGCGGAGGAATGGGAAGCCGCCGAAGGAAATGATTCTCCGATCGAAGAAATTAAATTTTGATAGTTGATTGAGTTGAGCGAGTTGGCTGAATTGAGCGAGTTGGCTGAGTTGGCTGAGTTGAGCTAGTTGACTGAGTTGAGCGAGTTGGCTGAGTTAGCTGAGTTCAGTGAGTTGACTGAGTTGACTGAGTTGACTGAGCCCGCTACGGCTGCGGCTTCCTTAGCGCCCTATAAAGCGAACGCCTTTCGCGGAGAAGTTCGATAAACAAGTCCCGCTTCCTGAAAAACAGCCAGATTGCCTTAAACCATCCCCGGATGTAGTAATAATCTTCAAGCGTGCGGAGCGCCGCGTAACCGCAGATAAACGAAACCGGGATCGAAGCGGCGGCGAATTTCCATCCGTAGAAGTAGTAAATACAAGCGGCAAGAATTAGCCAGGTAAGCGGTATAAATACGATTCCGGCGAGTATTTTGACGGTTGAGACGATATCGTCGACTCCGTGTTTTGTATAGCGGCTGCCGAGAAATTTGATCAATTGATAAGCCGGAAAATGGATAATTATCCCGGTCAGGGCCAGCGGCGAAAATAACAGCATCATCCACACGCTTACGAAAAAGTGCTGAAATACATACCAAAACGGGCGGGATGAAAGAGACAAATTTTCCGGTTCGAGGCCCAATTCGCGCAATTTCTTTTTATATTCAGATACCCGGGCGGTAATCACTTCGGGGTCCGAATTTCCAAGGGCTTCGCCGTCATTATTGGATAAGTACCGACGAATGAAATCGGATTTGGCGATCAACGATTCTTCTAGGTCAAAGGTTTCGGACACCGACAGGAATAAATTCGCAGCTTCGCTGGCCGTCTCGATTTCGGCGGTTGTTTCGGCATTTACCGTTACGCGGCGGAGGGATTCCTCAATTTTTGCGGTAAGTTCGCGAACTTCATCACGCGGGAGGTCGCCGTCGTGTTCGAGGTCAACCGGATTAACGCGGAACGGCTCACCAAAATGGAGGAGCGCTTCACTCCTGAAGGTGGTCTTGTTTGTATAATAGAGACCGACAGGCAGGATCTTAACCCCCAACTGTTCATCCGCGGTAAAACCCGAAATCGCGCCTAACGCAATCCGCGCCGCGCCGGTCTTTATTGGCAGCAGCTTTGGAGAATTATGTGAAATACCCTCGGGAAAGAGGGCAATCGCCCCCCCTTTTTCCAGCAGGTCATGACTTGCCTGAAAAGTCATTCGGTTTTTCGTGACATCCGCCGAATCAATTCTTCTGTAAACGGGAAGTGCGCCAAGGACCCTCAAAATATAGGAAAGGACGGGTATCTTAAACAGAGTCGATTTTGCGAGAAACGAAATCTTTCGCGGAAGCGCTACAAAAACCAAGGCCGGATCGATTAATCCGTTGGGGTGATTTAATACGAATATCAGCGCTCCCTTATCGGGCACGTGAGACGCATTTACCGTTTCGATTCTTCTGAAAAACAATCTCAATGAGAGGCTTATTACGGCGTGAATCAAATGACGGATGAACCCGCCCCGGCGATTAAAAACCATATCACCGAGCCGCAATGTTTTGATTTCAATTGCCATTTTGTGACGCGTAAGTTACGGCCGGCGAATGCCACCAAGCCGGACCCGATCCTGACGGCATTCACGATTTATGATCCGGTATACGGAGTTTATATTTCGTGGCGGTTCGCCAGTGCCTTGTCCATGGTTACTTCGTCGACGAATTCTAAATCGGAGCCGACCGGCATCCCCATTGCAATTCGCGTAACACGTACGCCGAGTGGTTTTAAAAGCCTGGCAATATAGTTTGCGGTGGCCTCACCTTCGGTCGTCGGATTGGTGGCGACGATGACCTCTGACACTTCAACGTTCTCATTATTCTCAGGGGTTAATCGCGGAAGCAAATTGACCAGCATGAGCTCATCGGGACCGACACCGCGAATCGGAGAGAGCGACCCGTGAAGAATGTGATAGAGGCCCTTGTAGCTGCGCGTCTTTTCCACCGCAACGAGATTGTAGGGTTCCTCAACCACGCAAATCTTCGAACGGTCGCGGGTCGAAGATGAGCAATACATGCACGGATCAACATCCGTCAGATTATTGCAGACATTACAAAAAACGATTTTCTGTTTTACCTCGCGGAGGGCTTCGACAAAATTCTCAACTTCGGTATCCGGGCGCCTGAGAATATGAAAAGCAAGCCGCTGGGCGGATTTTTGGCCGATCCCCGGGAGACGTTTGAATTCATCGATCAGCCTGGCGACCGGTTCTGAGTATTCGAGCATAAAAGGTGTTAATACCGCTTCAGGATTTCGGAAATCGGGATTCGCCGGTAAGAAATCATATGACCCAATCCCCAATCCCAGCTGTCGTAATCAAAATCCAAGCCCGGGAGGGAGCATTCCGCCGAGTTTGCCTTTCAGCGATTCTTCTACTTTTCGGCGCGCTTCGTTGAGTGCGGCGACCGTCAAATCCTGAATCATTTCGGTATCGCCGTCTTTAACCAATTCGGGGGAAATCGTGAGTTCGAGCACTTCGAAGTCACCCCGCATTTTTACAGTCACGGCACCGCCGCCGGCTGAAGCATCGACGGTCATTTCCTTCATTTGCTTGCCCATCTGCTCCTGCATTTCCTTGGCCTGCTGCATCATCGAGTTTAAGTCAAATCCACCTGGCATTTTCATAAGAATTAAGGTCCTCTCCTGCTATTAAACTTTAGCTAATCGTAACTTTCGGAATTGTTAAATGCAATTCACAAAAAAAGATTCCATTCGAGACGGTAGGGCATCAATTTGACTCGTTCGTGGGAACAAAGTTCAGCGAAATGCCCTAAGCTCAAATATGTTTTCCGGTTATCTTTTCGCGGGACGATGCAATTTTCTTTCTGTAAAAAAAGCGGAGACACCTATTGTTTACGCGTTGAACTTTATTATCTTCCAGGGCTTGCCGCCGTCAGCGAATTATTGGCCAAGATCGTTAGTAGTGCCGCCGGACAATTTGCGGTCGGCGATTGTCCCGTGAGGAATTTCAAAAACGCAAAAAACAGCTTAACAATGGGTGATGTCATTTCAGCTACGGTTGTTCCCGGTCTTCCGGGAGATTTAGCCGCTTAAAATCTTTTAGACTATCGATGTCAAACGCCGCTTCAGGTGCGGGGATCGACTCGACGCCGTTCGCGCGATAACGTTCGATTAGCGGTTTCGCGCCTTTTGAGCCTCCCAGATTTCGCAGTTCTTCAAACAATTCCCGGGAGAATAATGCAGGTGTCCCCAGAGTTCCCTCATACGCGGAAGCGACGATCGGTTTCCCGCTGAATGTTCGGGCTTCTGCCAATTTGACGAGCGTTTCAGAGGTAATAAACGGCTGGTCGCACAAAAGGAGGATGACCGCGGTTAAATCACTGTGAATTTCGAGCACACGGTCGAGGCCGACTTTGATCGAATATGCCATTCCCGACTTCCAATTCTCATTTATGACGATTTCAACCGGTAAATCAGTAATAACATTGCGAATCTTATCTGCGTCTGATCCCAAAACGACGACCGGATGAAATTCCGTTGCGTTCGCTGTCAGGACGACATTTTCGATCAGGGTTTTACCCGATAGTTCAAGAAGCTGTTTGGGTGATCCCAAACGAGTCGAAGCGCCCGCCGCGAGTATGATGATTCCGGTCTTGTCCATTTTTCACATCAACCGCATCAATCCGCCGGCCGTGATTCGTCATCCTCCGCTACGGCCGCGACATTGCATTTTCATTTCGCCGGTAAATCGATCCTTTTCGCTTTCTCAGATAACCGCCGTACCGGCCCGCCAAAACGGACTGGATTTCGGCGATGATTGAAACCGCGATCGTTTCCGGCAGCTGGGCGCCGATGTCCAACCCGACCGGCCCATGGAGCCTTCTTTTGTCCCGTTCCGAAACCCGGCAGCCGGATTCATTTAGCGCCCCGAGGATGCCGTCAGTCCGGGATTTGGGTCCGAGCATGCCGATATACCTAAGGTCGCGTTCAAACAGGTTCTCGAGGATCATTTTGTCATGCTCATAATTGTGGGTCATGATAACCGCTGCCGTTCCGGTTTCAGATTGAACCTTATCGCCGATATCTTCCGGCCGGGAAATGATGATTTGATCGGCGTTCCTGAAACGCTGATTATTGGCGAGTGCCTCCCGGTGGTCGACGATCGTAACGTGCCATCCTATTTCTTTCGCAATTTCCGAGAGCGGCACGGCATCAGCGCCGGCACCAAAAATCAGAATTCGCACCGGCGGCTCGATAAACTCGAAAAACACCTCGCCAAAGCTGTATTGGCGAAGACAAGACACGCCTGTCCCCATTACGTCCCGCGCCTGCCTTTCGACCGATTTATCCGCCAGCCCGTTCCGGCTCGCCCCATTTTTATCGACAAATAAACGCCCGGCGACTTTTCCTCCGTTCAACGGTTTGATCAACGTCGCCGAGACCCCTCGCTCCTCCCGGAAACAACGCCGGAGAAAAGCGATGTGAGGATTATTGATAACCGGCTCGAGCAGAATTCTGATTACTCCCCTGCAGCCCATGTTAAAACCAAAGACGGAATCATCGTTGACGGTCGTGTCGTAGGTGAAAATTTCCGGATCCGTTGATTGTAAAACATTCTCCGCGCGCCGCATTACATCAGCTTCAAGGCAACCGCCCGAAACGGTCCCTACGGCCTCGCCGTCAGCAAGAATCAGCATTTTAGCACCGGGCAGACGGTAACTCGAACCCTTAACGTCGACAACGGTTGCCAGAACTGCGTCTTCCCCGTCCGAAAGCGAATCAATCTTGTTCAATATTTGCTGAAGTTCTTTCATCTGGAAATGCAATGGGTAACTGGAAACCGGTCCCGGGTTTCCGGAATTCTTTTATTTGAAAACCGATGACTTTTTTACTGCTTTCGGTTACCTTTTAGATCAGCTTATCGGGCGTTATCGGCAAATCTCTAATCCTTTTGCCCGTTGCGTGGAAGACTGCATTTGCAATTGCCGCCGGTATGCCAACCAGGCAAAGTTCTCCCATTCCCTTCACCCCTAGCGGGTTAACTACCGTGTCAACTTCTTCAACGAAATCGGTTTCGACCGACAGCACATCGGCGTTTAAAGGAACGTGATAATCCGCGAAATTGGTCGTCATCATTCGTCCGTAACGGTGGTCGATCTGCGTGCCTTCGGTCAGCGCCATTCCGATTCCCCACACCACGCCCCCAATCTCTTGAGAATGTGAAGTTTTGGGGTTGATGATCCTTCCGCAGGCGGTCGCCTCCACTACCCGCGTAACTTTAACGATCCCGAGGCTTTCATCTACCTTGACCTCGACAAACTGCGCTCCGTGGGCAAGCGTTGTAAACTTGCCACGTTCGGGCGAAGGCGTTGACTGATAGATTTCTTTCATTTCGGACAAGCCGTTCCTTTTCAGTATCTCTGAAACCGGTACCGATTTAGATTTATCGCTTTTGACTCTCAATCTCCCGTCGATCATTTCGACATCACCGGCGGTCGTTCCCTGAAGACGGGAATTCGGATTCTTCAATTCAAGGTCAAATAGCTTCGTTTTTATATTCATAGCCGCGCCATAGATGGCTGAACCGACGGATGCCGTCGTCAACGACCCACCCTGCGAAGGAGCTTGAGGAAGATTTGTGTCTCCGAGTTCGAACTCGATTTTATCCGGCGGAAGTCCCAAATACTCGGCGGCGATTATTGTCATTGTGGTATATGTTCCCGGACCGATATCAGCCGTCGCGCTTCCAACGATTGCGGTTCCGTCGGCCGAAAGCGTAACCGCCACTCCGGCCGGAGCCTGAAACGCGCCCCACGTGCCGATCGCGGTTCCCCAGCCAACCAACAGGTTTCCGTCGCGCATCGAACGCGGCTCGAATTTGCGCTTCTCCCAGCCGAATTTCTTCGCGCCGGCTTCGAAGCATTCCCGCAACGCCTTACTGGAAAATGGTTTACCGGATTCCGGATCAGTTTCTGCATAATTGATCTTACGAAATTCCAGCGGGTCGATTTTTAGCTTATAGGCGATTTCATCGATTGCCGATTCAAGTGCAAAGGCACCGGAAACCGCTCCGGGGGCTCGCATCCAGGTCGGAGTCGGCAAATCAGTCGCGACGATGTTGTAAGGAGAATCATAGTTCGGACAGGCGTAAAGCGTCCGGCCGAACCCGCTCGAACCCTCTGAAAAACTCTCGAACGAAGAAGTATTGCTCGCCGATTCATGAATGATCGATTTCAGTTTTCCGTCCTTGTCCGCGCCGATCGCGATCTTTTGATAGGTATCCGGCCGGTAGCCGTTTCCGGTAAATGTCTGCCGGCGTGTGTAGGTAACCTTGACCGGCCGTTTTAAGTCGCGCGCGGCCATAGCCGTAAGAAACGGATAATAATGCGGGCGCAGCGCAGCGCCGAATGCACCGCCGACAAACAATGAAACGACATTGATATTAGCCGGAGGAATGCCAAAGCTCTGAGCCAGATGACCCTGCACACCGTAAACGCCTTGCGATTTATCAAACATCATCAGCCGGTCGCCTTCCCAGAATGCGGTTGCACCCGGGAGCTCCATCGGGCTGTGATGTTCTATCGGGATCGTGTATTCGGCTTCCACCGTGACAGCTGAATCCATAAGTGCCCGTGCCGGATCTCCTCTCACGGGAGACCTGTTTCGATTGGTTCTTCTCGATTCTTCAAGTTTTGCTTCTTCGAGGTTTGTCACGGATTTTACCGATTCATAGGTCGCCTTGACCAGACTTGCGCCGTACCGGGCCTGTTCAAGTGTTTCCGCGACAACTAATGCGATCGGCTGATCGTTAAACACGATATTCGCTGATTGCAGGGCACGAAACATACCCCCTTCCTTGTCTTCCACCTTGAGGGCATTTAAATGGGTGAAAATCTTCAATACTCCCGGGGCTTTTTCGGCTGAGTCCGTATCGATCGATATTATCGTGCCCTTGGCGATTTCACTCTGGACGATATGACCATAGGCAACATTCTTAAACTGAAATTCGGCTGAGTATTTTGCCTTTCCGGTTACTTTATCAACGCCGTCTACACGGCTCATTTCTTTTCCGATATATCTCATGCTTAATCCCTCGATTTATTACTAAGAGCTGGCTACGAAAAACAGGCTGCGGGCGAGAACTAGTTCCATCAGAGCGAACGATTTTTATATTCGCGACGCTTTGGACAATGCCCGAACAATCGCACGTTTCCCCAGCTCGACCTTATATTTGTTATGGTCAAGCGGTTTGGCCCGTTCCATTTCCATCTCAGCGGCCCGTTCAAACAGGTTTTGTTCGGCGCGCTTGCCGATCAGTTCCTTTTCAGCGATCATCGCCCTCCATGGTTTGTTTGCGACTCCGCCCATGCCAATTCTTGATTTCCTTATGATGTCGCCATCGAGTTCGAGCGCCGCACCGACCGAGACGAGAGCGAATGCATAACTTGCGCGATCACGGACTTTCAGGTAATAGGAATAATTCGCAAACGAATTTTTAGGAATATCGATAGTCGTAATCAGTTCGCCATGCTCCAGGTTTGTCTCTTTCTCGGGAGTGCTGCCCGGCAGCCTGTGCAAATCCCCAAATGGAATCGAACGGTTTTTCCCGTCAATTCCCCGGACGTTTACAACCGCATCCAGAGCGGTCAGCGCAACTGACATATCGGACGGATGAACGCAAACACATCCGGCTGACCACCCAAAAATCGCATGCATCCGATTTAATCCCTCGAAGGCCGCGCAACCGGTACCGGCTTCTCTCTTGTTGCAAGGCATCGTTTGGTCGTAAAAATACGGGCAGCGGGTTCTTTGCATTATATTCCCGCCGTTTGTCGCCATATTGCGGATTTGAGCGGAGGCACCCGCCAAAATAGCCTGCGAGAGAAGCGGAAAATTTTGACGGATCAACGGATGATTAGCGGTATCCTTGTTCTTTGCCAGCGCCCCAATCGAGATCTTATCGCCGCTTGATCTAATCTGTGTTAGCGCCAGGTTGTTTATATCCACCAACTCGTTCGGGCGCTCGACGTTTTCCCTCATCAAGTCAACCAAATTTGTTCCACCTGCCAGAAACTTCGCCGACTTGTTTCTATTGACCTTAATTACGGCTTCGTCAGGGTCTTTCACGCGGTGATACTTAAACGGTTTCATCTTCGCTGCCCTCCTTATTTACAAAATTCCAGGAGTGACCGACCGGTTTGCCGGTGTGAACATCTTTGATCGCACTGATGATGTTCGGGTAAGCGCCGCAGCGGCAAATATTGCCTGACATTCGTTCCCGGATCTCATCATCAGAAAGAGACAGGTTTTGCGCCTTTGAGCGAACATCGGGGGTGACGTGGCTGACCTCGCCGTTTTTGGCCTCTTCAAGCAGCGCAACCGATGAACAGATTTGTCCGGGCGTGCAATAACCGCACTGAAATGCGTCGTATTTGATAAAGGCTTCCTGAACCGGATGAAGTGTATCCCCATCGTCAATTCCTTCTATAGTAGTGATTTCTTTTCCTTCGCAGGTGGCAGCGAGCGTCAAACAGGATAAAACCCGGTTGCCGTCGGCAATCACAGTACAAGCGCCGCATTGCCCGTGATCGCAGCCCTTTTTTGAGCCGGTCAGCGCGAGCCTTTCGCGAAGCGCATCGAGTAGGGACATTCGTGAATCGACATCGAGTGACTTTATCTCACCGTTGATCTTCATCGAAACCCGGACCGCGTTTTCGAGGGTCTCGGTAAGTGATTTCAGTTCCCCGCCGGCGCCCAGCGCTTCCTGATTCGCTAAAACCTGAAGCGCAAGCATTCCAAATGCCGACGCGCCGACCTGGCCGAGAAATTTCCGGCGCGATTCACCGAATATACCGAGTTCATCCAGGATCTTCTCCTCATCCTCGGTTAATTCGTCTTCTGAAAGCGGCACCCGATCGTGGACGATATCGTCGTACGACTCGAGCCCTTGATTTAACTCTTTCATCTAATTCTCCTATTTTGTACTTATCAATCGTATCCGATGACGGCCGTGCCGGGAAGAGCGGCACCATTCGTCCGGAACATAATTCATCGGTACATTTTCGATGATCAGTATTTCGCTTTGCTCGTAGTTGGTTGACTATACCTTTTTGGGTCACGCTAATTCAAGATTTTTGTTGATACGCGGGATCCAAACGATTTGTTTATTCGGCTGATTCAAATTACGATTCATATTTAGCATCCGATGAAAAAGTACGTTATCAAACGAGACAAAGGCGGTCTGCCGGAAAAGCTAACGCGTTACAGGCAGGAGTTAAACGAGGAGCAGTATAAGGTGGTGACGGCGAAGCCCCAGCCGACTCTGGTAATTGCGGGCGCAGGAACCGGAAAGACGCGGACGATTACTTACCGTGTCGCCTACCTTATCGAACAGGGTGTTTCCCCTCAGAGAATATTGCTGGCGACATTTACCAACCGCGCAGCGCGGGAAATGCTCAAACGGGTCGAAACCCTGACCGGGACACAGAATGTTCATCGGGTATGGGGAGGCACATTTCACCGGATTGCCAATCTAATTCTCCGCCGGCACGCAACCTCGATCGGATTTGATTCAAATTATTCTATTCTCGATTCTGAAGACGCCCGCGATTTTATCAACGTCTGTATCGATGAGGCCGGGATCGATACCAGATCGAAACGCTTTCCGAAGGCAAATGTCATTCAAAACATCATTTCGTACGCCAATAACACCGACCGTGAAATCGAAAAGGTCGTAATCGGCAAATATCCTTATTTTGAAATGCTGACACAGCAGATAAAGCGGGTCGATGCGATCTATATGGAACGCAAGCGTGACCGCAATGTAATGGATTACGATGACCTGTTGCTTAATTGGAAGAGAGTGCTGCTTGAAAAACCGGAAATCGCCGAGCTCTATGCAGAACAGTTTCAGCATATTCTGGTTGACGAATATCAAGACACAAACCGGCTTCAGGCGGAGATTATCGATCTACTCGCCGTCAAACACAAAAATGTGATGGTCGTAGGGGATGACGCCCAGAGTATATTCGCCTGGCGCGGAGCGGAGTTTACCAATATTTACGAATTTCCAGAGCGTTATCCGGACGCACACGGATTTAAGCTTGAAAAGAATTATCGTTCGACACCGGAGATTCTGGGGCTCGCCAATACTTCGATCGCCTGCAACCAAAAACAGTTTCCGAAGATTTTGGAAGCTGCTCGAAAATCAAACGGAATTTCTCCGGCACTTATCCCGTGTTCTGACGTCGAACAGCAATCGGCGTTTGTCGCATCGAGAATTCTGGAACTCCGGGATGAAGGGACCGGGCTTGAAGAAATAGCGGTGATCTACCGTTCACACTATCATTCGATCGAGCTCCAACTCGAACTGACCCGGCGGAATATTCCATACCGCGTTCAATCGGGGGTCCGTTTTTTCGAACAGGCACATATCAAGGACGTCATTTCTTATCTGAAAATCATCGTCAACCCGCGTGATGAATTAGCCTGGATGCGAATTTTGAAAATGATCCCCGGGGTCGGCAATGTGACCGCAAACCGGATCTTCGAACAGATTGCGCTTAAATCATTGGCTCAAAGAGAAAGAAGCGCGGCCGCGAATGACCGCGCGGTCGGTCAGGCTCAAGAGTTGTCGTTTGAATCTCCGGAAGTTCAAACGAGATCAGATTCAACTGCCGCCCTCCTCCCCGATTCACCCTCCGTCCGAAACAAAAAAGGGTGGCAGGAATTCGTCTCGCTGCTTGAAACACTAACCACCGACGAGAACCGCAACAGCCCGGCAAAACAGATCGAACTGATTCTTTCGTCCGGCTACCAAGAACACCTGAATGCAACCTACGAAAACGCCGACGCCCGGATTGAAGACCTTGAGGGCCTGGCGATGTACGCCAACAAATACGATTCAACGGAAAATTTTCTCTCCGAACTCGCTTTGATATCTACCGAACGCTTTCAGGAGCCGTCGCAGGTTTCCGGGGAAGATATCGTCATGGGCGGTGAAGAAGATGAGCTTTTAACGCTGACCTCAGTTCACCAGGCAAAGGGCCTCGAGTGGAGCGCCGTTTTTCTGATTTGGGCAGCCGAAGGAAAGTTTCCGTCGCCGAGGTCATTGCGCGAAATCGACAGCGAGGAGGAAGAACGGCGGTTGTGGTATGTCGCGATTACGAGAGCGAAGGATGAGCTTTATCTGACATACCCGCTGCTTATAGTTGATTACAACCGTCAGACGGTTCTGCAAAAGCCGTCGAGATTCATAACGGAAGTTCCGCCGGCGTTGTTTGAAATCTGGAATCTTGAAGACGAGACTCCCTCCCTTGATGATCCGCCCGGGATTAACGACAAGGGCCGGGAGTTTTTAAATTGAGTGTAACGCAGGCAGCCTGCCGGCGGACCGGTTTACAAAACTCTCCATCTTCCCGAGTGCGGTTTCTATTTCTTCAAGGGATTTGCAGTAAGCGATCCTGATATGATTCTCACCCCCGGCTCCGAATCCGCTGCCCGGCACAACCGCGACCATTTCTTCGGCCAATAAGCGGTCTGCAAATTGATCGCCGTTCATCCCGGTGGCCGCAACTGACGGAAAAGAGTAAAATGCGCCGCGGGGCTCAAAACAATCGAGCCCGATTTCATTCAGCCGCCGGACCAGGTATTTTCTCCGCCGGTCATACTTTTCATGCATTTCCCGGACAAAGGGTTCGCCAATATCAAGCGCGGCGATCGCGGCGTATTGTGAAATCGTCGGAGCCGACATGACTGCGTATTGATGTACTTTCGAAAACGCCTTCATCAATTCCGGATTCGAACACATATATCCGACCCGCCAACCCGGCATCGCATAATCCTTTGAAAATCCGCCGAGCAAAACCGTACGTTCCCGCATACCCGGGAGGGCGGAGAAGCAAATGTGATCCACGCCGTAAACCAGACGGTCGTAAATCTCATCGGAGATGACCAATAAATCGTGCTTTTCAACCAATCGGGAAATTGCCAACGCGTTTTCCGGTGTCAGTACCGCGCCGGTCGGGTTATTAGGAAAACCCAGGAATATCGCCTTTGTTCTATCGGTAATTTTTTCTTCGATTTGAGATGCCAGAGGTTCGAAGTCATTTTCGGCCAGACATTCTACGACTACTGGTACACCGCCGGCGAGCACAACTTCCGGCTCGTAAGAAACAAAACAGGGTTCGGGTATGATAACCTCGTCACCCTCTTCGCAAATCGCTGTAAATACACATTTTACGGCTTCACTGACACCGACCGTAATAACGATTTCATCCAACGGATTATAGGTTACGGAATATAGATTTTCGAGATGTTCGCTGAGTTTCTCGCGAAGTTCGATGAGGCCCGAATTTGCCGTATAACCAATCGGTTGATCGTAAACCGCGTCAAAAGCAGCCTTCGCGATCGGGGGCGGTGTAGGAAAATCAGGTTCGCCGATACAAAGAGAAATTACATCAGGCATCTTTTCCGCAATTCCAAAGAATCTGCGAATCCCGGAAGTCGGAATCTGTCCAATGCGTTTTGCGATAAAACGCTCATAAGTCTGCATAGAATGTGGTTTTGTTTTGATCGAAAATTTTGATGTTAGAATCTTGGTTAAAAGCCAAAAGTTAAACTATCAAAGGAATGCGTTCTTGAAAAGGGGGAATATGAAAATTTGTCCGAAATGCCGCGCCGAATTCGAAGAGAAATTTAATTTTTGCCTTCAGGACGGCACTCCCCTTGTCGATTCAGGCACGTTTGCCGGCCCCGATGACGAACAGGAAACGCTTTCCGGAAGGGCCAATCCTCCCCCGGTTTTGCCTCCGGACGCCGAAAACCAATCTTCGGCTGCATCATCTGAAACGGACTTGCCGCAATCAGCGATCAGGACCGAAGTATGGCACGGTGAAACATCGGGTGCGGTAATCGGGAACATTAAATCCGTCGCGTTTTGGTCAATGAACTAGTCGTATTGTGGCTTTCCGTTTTCTTTGTTACTTACCGAAACGGGAATTGAATCTTGCGTATTGTATAGCTTCAATTCGACAATGTCGGCGGGCAAGCCGAATCCATTCTCAAGCAAAGCTACTTTCACATTTGCAACCACTCTTCCTTTGATCGTAAGGGCTTCCTTACCATATTCGTAGGTTTTCACCCAAAAATTTACTTTCAGGTTCACCGTGCTGACACCCAGCTCGTCAGCGTAAATAAAATTGGGATGATCTTCATCCTCAAAGACGAGTTCTGTTCTGCGAAGCGTTTCCTTGATCAGTTCTTCAGCGGCGGAAATGTCATCCTCATATGCGATCCCGACGACAAAATCGAAACGGAAAAACCCGTCTTCGGTATAGTTATAAACCGGTTTCTTGATCACGTCGCTGTTTGGAATATATACATCCCTTCCGTCAAAAGTCCGGATTTTCGTATATCGAAATTCAATATTCTTGACCTTACCGAAAATGTCGCCAATGTTGACGGTTTCGTCGACGTTGAACGGCCGGTTAAAAGAGAGGATGATACCGGAAATGAAGTTTTCTCCGATGTCCCTGAAAGCAAACCCGATTATTACGGCCGAAGCGCCGGCCGCGGTCAGTATTCCTGTTGCGATCGAGTCCAAACCAGCAATCTTCAGGGCGTACATGATAAAAAGGGCGGAAAGCAGGATCTTTATAGCCTTGGTAAGAAAATTGACGGTTATCGGGTCATCTGTTCGCGTGACAATTGCGCGGCGAGAAAGCTGCCCTACTTTCATCGCGATCAATACTCCGATCGCAACGATCAGAACCGCCAATATAATACTCGGTATCTGTTTACTGAATATAATCCACTGTTCTTCCAACGACGCAAAAAAGTTCTCGGCAAACTGTTGAAAGTATCTTTGCATAGTCGTCTCCCGTTATTGATTTGAGCTATTCCACCTGTTTTTTGGACCGTCGGATGAATATCGGCTTAAGGGGTTTCTGCGAATTCTGAAGCCTTTCGAGCCACCTTGATGTCCTGCGGAAATTCAAGTGCCTTTTCTGCCCGGGCGAATGTCAGGCGGGCATGATGGAGTGCGGCATCCCTTATTTCGGGATCGTCAATCGAAGCAAGTGACCTGAAAGCCTCCTGAAGCCTCACGACCACCTCAATGGTCCCAGCACCGTCGCGGGCAATCGCCCGAAATGCGTCGTCAAACATATCCCGTACCCGTAGCTCGGGAACTTCAACCCGATTGAACTTGTTCGACTCACCTTCTTCATTTTGAACCGATTCATTCCCGGACGCGAAGAGACGCACGAGAGTCCCGATCACATCAATTGCGGTGCCCGGATCATTAATGCCTGGCGAGAGCGCACGGCTCGCTATTTCGGAAAGAGCAACAAACCCAAACCGGACATCATCATCGTAGGTTCGGTCGTGACCGATCGTAAATGCCTGTCTGATCCTGCTTAAATCCAACTTCTCCGAGTTTCCCCGATTCTCCCGTATGAATGCGAGTTCATATCCGGGTGCAGCAAAATCACCTGGTAGTGCCGAAACCTCGATTCGTATCTCCGATTCTTCGGCAAACACGTTGAGCGTATGAATATCGACGCGCTGAACATAACCAACCGAATTTGTAAACACGGGTATTGCAGTGGTCTGACGAGGCGTTACCGGAACGCCCCCGAGCGTGGGTGAATTTTTTCGTCGCTTTAGCGCAGACGCCGTCGCCATCTCTACTCTATCGATTGTATTTCCCAACCGTCCGAGACGGGCGATGCTGTCCACCCAACGGATGAAGGTAGCGATAACGATCACGAAAACACCAAGTGTCAGCGCGAACAAGGTGAACCGCCCGGCCCTTTCGTAATAGCTGTTTTCCAATGCGATCAGGGAAACGATGCTGAAGATGAACGCACCCAGGAAAGCCGAGAGAGCATTTTGAGAAACGTCGTCGGCGATTATCAACGAAAACGATCGCGGAGTGGCCGTTCCGCTTGCTGACGAATAAGCAGAAACCATGGATGCGACGGAGAAGGTGGCGATCACCAACATGCTAGCCGACATAATCGTTAGTAGAGTGTTTACCGAATCGACGGTAATGTCAGGAGCAATTTCGCCGAGCCCCGCATAATCTGCCCCTCTCGCAACGAATGTTCCGCCAATGGCCCCCAAACACATAATCAGCGGTTTGACCCACAGCTTTTCCCCGATGCGATTCAGCAGAAATCTCAACCTGCTTCTTATTGCATGAATTCCCATTGTTTTCCTAAAGCCTCGTGTGTTGCGTACGAGACCGACGCACTAAGGCATCCATTTCCTGTTTAGGAACGTCAACCCTCTTTTTGATTTACAGCTTTGAGTCATCAGCCTCATCATTACCCGGAAGGAACATTCTTCTAGATCACTCAAAAAGCTTCCCCGCATCATCTTGTACATTCTCATATTTGCGTTCGAAGATACAGAGCTCGGCGAGAACAAGATTGTTAAGATGAAAAATCGGGCCAAATTCCAAGCTTTCCCCGGCACGCCGCCGCATTCTTATGTAGCCGATCGAGGTTGGGGATCCGGGTGCCTCATTGTATAGCCCTCCCAAATTCCGCCAGGTGCACCCGTCAAAGTCGCCGGCATGATTATTTATAATTTCCGCCCGTAAACGTTAGACAACGGCAAATTCTCCGATATATTATGATTAATGTTAAGATGCTTGGTCCGGCTTATTTCGGATTGATTCCTATACCTTAAACGTTTTCTTAGAATAAATATGAAATTCTGCCCTACCTGCCAGACAAAATACGACGAAGAAATATTAAGATTTTGTATTAAGGACGGCACCCCGCTGGTTGACGAAAAAAAGCCGGAATTTAAGGAGATACCGAGCCAAATCCCGGAAGAAGATGACGATTTTGGTGAGGATACCGTCATACGCCGCAACAAACCTTCGACGAATGTTCCTCCGCCGGGGGGTTCACAAACCGACCGGCTGGATTCCGACATCACGGAAACCACCGAAGCGGGTTCCAAGACAACAAAGGATTCAAAACGAATCGTCATATCGACATCTGATGAGACCCGGGCTCAGCAGGTTATCCGCCCCAAGGATTCACCACCTTCACACCATCGTCATCAGCCGCCAAAGGGTTCAAATACGGCATTGGTAGCGATGGTTTCAATTTTTGGGACCATTATCGTTTTGGCAGGCATGGTCGGGATTTTTTGGTTCTTGACAAGCGGGGGGAACGATGTCGATCCAAACTCGAATTTGAATACCGATGAAAACCTGGACACGAACTTTAATGCTGATGATTTGCTCGACAATTTAAATATCAACGGCGATATCGACGCAAACGAAAATACGAATTTCAATGTAAACGTAAACGCCAATACCAGGACGCCGACTCCGACCCCGTCGGAGACGCCTACCCCGACCCCTACCCCGACGCCGGATACCAATGCGAATACCAATGCCAATACGGCTCCGGCAAATACTGCGACGCCGGTTCGGACCCCGACCCCGACCCCAACACCGGCTCCGACACCTGTAAAAACGCCCACTCCTTCGACGAACACCAATCAAACGGTCAACGTTGGCCAGATAAACGGCCGCGCGATTTCCCTCCCGACGCCGAGATATACTGCCGCCGCCCGACAGGCGAGGGCATCTGGGCGGGTGACTGTAAGAGTTTTGGTGGACGAACAAGGAAACGTAATATCGGCAACTGCGACCGAGGGTCACCCGCTTTTGAGAAATGAGGCCGTCAACGCCGCCCTCCGCTCAAAATTCAAACCCGTGTTAAGAGACGGCGCGAATGTAAGATCTTTGGGCACAATTGCCTATAATTTTGTAAATTAACTACTCCCTTCCAAACGCTACGGCCAGTTGGACCGCTTTTCTGGGGTCCACTACTCCCCATCCCTGACGATCGACTTCATAATGCGGCAGCCGTTCGGCCGTACAAATCAAAATACGTTTTACTTGCTGCGCTGTTAGGTAGGGGTTGGCTTCGAGCATTTGCGCGATGATTGAAGAGACGATCGGCGCGGCGAAAGAGGTTCCATCGACGTACTTATAATGTCTTGTAATCACGTTTTCTTGACGAATTCTGAGGGCAATGATCTGGCGGAGGCTGTGAACCGGCCGGTCGAGGGCGGCATCGAGCTCGGCCACAACCCCCGGATTCTCCCTAATAATTCGATGCAAATCACTATCCGGCGCTTTATCCAGGGTATCCAGCAAACTGGCCTCCTGGGCGGTCGGCGTATCGGGAAGGATCGGGGCCGGGACCCAAATGCTCGGCGCTATGACTTCTGGTTTTTGGAAACCGTCGAGGGTTGGGCCGTAAGAACTCCGATACATGCCCCGTTTTGCCCGATTAATCGAATTACGGTCGTCGAGACCGCCGACGGCAATGCACGATGGCGCGCTGGCCGGTGGAAACACCGGATGATTCGGAAGGTGTCCGGCATTTCCCACCGCACAGACTACGACAAGTCCCTGCGCTACACAGTCTTCGACCGTTTGCGAAAGCGAATCATGGAGATAGCTGTGTTCAAAATCACCGCCGGCTGAAATGTTTACGATCTTAATCCCATATTTCGTACGGTTTTCCAAAACCCATTCCAACCCTGCCTGGATATTTTGCTCGGTTATCCGGCCGGTCTTTGCCAGTTTCACGAGTACGACACTGGCATCGCGGGCAATGCCTCTGTAAAAACCGTTTGACAGCGACCCGTTACCGGCCGCAACGACGGACGTCATCATCCCGTGCCAGCTTGCAACATCCGGATCGAAAAGCTGCGAATCGTCGCCCTCTTCACTCAGCATATAGCGATAGCCGATGATCCTGTTAATTGGCTGCGTAAGATCCGGATGCGGGAAAAAACCAGAATCGAGAAAGGCAATTGTTATGTCCTTTCCCGTAAAGGTTTCAACGGCGTCTATCCGAAGCGGGGTCGAAAGCACGTGCGAGCCGTCTTTCTGCATCGCGGCATCTTTAACGATTTGATCCTTTGCCCGTTCAAAAAGCCTCACGCACCGGGCGCATATGGCCTGAAAATCTCTGGTGTCCGGAGCATTGGCACGGACGAGCATTTCCAAGCCTTCGGGAAGCGCGGTTAAGGGAACAAATTCATCCGGTGTCTCCCGTGCACACACCGGGCAGACGCTCTTTCCGGACGCGATATCCGCACTTGTTTTCCGCCTCGGGAATAAAATTGATTCGAATGGAGCCATCTTAAAAGATAGAATGGCGAATGTTACTCAAAAAGTAAAAAGTAAAAGGGAAGTAAAAGTTAAAAGTAAAAAGGTAAAAGTAAAAAGTAAAAATGTATAAACTAAAAGTAAAGAGTAAGAATTAAACAAGAATCGTTTTCAATCTGGACAAAAGTAAGTTGCGGTTTTAAATTCGATTTTTCTCGAATTATCCCAATTACTAATTACGAATCGCCAATTACCCAAAAACATGGCTAGAAAAAGAATCGGCCTGGCACTGTCAGGAGGCGCCGCTCGCGGGTTTGCTCACATCGGCGTGTTGAAAGCACTCAAGGAAAACGGCATTCCGGTGGATTTTATCGCGGGCACATCGGCAGGTTCGTTCGCCGGCGGCGCATACGCCTCAGGAATGTCGATTGAGAGCATCGTCAAACTTGGCGAGAGGATCAGCTGGTACCGCGTCAGCGGACTCTCATTTTCCGCAAAAGGGCTGATTTCAAATGCCCCGATTGCGGAAATTATCAAAAATAAGTTTCCGTTTAACAGATTTGAAGAGCTAATGATCCCGTTTGCCGCGGTCGCGACCAACCTTGAGACCGGGGCGGAAGTGGTTTTCCGGGACAAGGGTGATCTTGGGTTTGCGATTTGCGCCAGCTGCGCAATCCCGGGAATCTTCGCGCCCCTGACAGACGAGGCCGGGAATATGTATGTCGACGGGGGG
The DNA here is from genome assembly GCA_041576495.1 of Aridibacter sp. GTDB lineage: Bacteria > Acidobacteriota > Blastocatellia > Pyrinomonadales > Pyrinomonadaceae > Aridibacter. Next base: position 28,084 of record JBFGKW010000015.1, read on the forward strand.
GTCGTCGCACCTGTCCCGACAAAAGCAGTAAAAGAACTCGGGGCCGACATCGTGATTGCGGTCGATGTGCTTTCGTGCGGCGCGACCTACTGGGGACGGCCTTCGACGCTCGTCGGTATAATTTTTCAATCCGCAATGATGCTGCTTCGCACCGCCTCGTTTCATCAACATTATCAAGCTGATTCGGTTATCATTCCCGAACTCGCCCATCTTCGCCCCGACGAAATACGTAAAATGGATGAGTTTATCGAGCTCGGTGAAAAGGCCGCTCTGGCAAAGGTTGATGAGATAAAAAGGATGATCGAATAGCAGTTCAAAGAAACAGGATTTTCCATCTCACATCCGACTTAATAGACCGGCCGAAGAGAGCCAGAAAGCAACATGCTCCGATTGGCGAATTCGTCAATCGGAGCATATTCGATTCTACAGATGACACTGGCTAGCGCGGCTTGATCTCAATCTTCAGCGAGTAATCGCCTTCAGATAGTCCATTTGCGCCGGCGACCCCGATCAGAATGCTGTACGGGCTGTTAACCGAAATATAATCCACCTTTCTGACTCCGCTATCCTTGTTACGGACAGTCCTTCCGCCGGGAAGATTTGCATAAATGGGATAGCTTGCCTCGCACGATATCGCGGAAGTGACGTCCGGCGGTATCGATTGCTGACGCATTCCTTGACGCAAGGCATATAGGTTTATCGCCTTGCCGTCAGCTGGTTCAACAATTATTTTCATAGCCGAGGCTCTTGGAAGCGTAATCCGGTAAAACACGTGGTTACCGTTAAACATCTCAAAGCGGGTACCCGGAAAACATGCCACCGAGCTTCGTTCTGCCCATCGAAGCGACGTGAGCTTTTGACCGGAATCCAAATTTCCGGTTACTTCTCCGACAGTTGAATTGGGCGGCAGGGTCAGCGATCTGACTTTCGGGGCAGCCGAATCTGGTGATTGAGTAAACGCCGCTGCGCACAAAACGGAAATAGCCAAGAACAATTTGATTGTTGATTTCATATTTTTCTCCTTAATTGCAGTATTAAAAAACGACAAAAGGTGTGTCTTTTTGGATTTTTCCAACGAGTTGACGTATTTACGGTGGGATTTTTGCCAAAGCAAAGATGGGTGAACCGTTGTAATGCAGTTACTTCGGCGGCCGGTGGAATGGAAAACGGCTATGAATCGGAATGCCCGTGGTGCAGGTAACTGTAGAGTGTCGGTTTGTAGTTGCAAATATGATGTAAAACGTGCATTATACAATGCGTTAACCCTTCTCTTGCATCAGCGTTTGATGCACTATTCAAAGACGGTTCTTTAGGGATGATTTTGAGAGCAGGTGAAATTTTTAATTACAGAAGTAGCTCTTGATATTTGAGCATCCGAAACCCGACCCTTCGTAGCAAACCGTTTTCTCCGAAGCCAACTCGATTCGACACTTCTTTTGATATCCCTCAAATGAGGGAAGTTAGGTAAAATTATTATGTCAACGAAACTATATGTAGGAAATCTTTCCTTTAACTCAACTGAACAAGATCTTGAAGAAGTATTTGGAGAAATCGGTACAGTTGAATCAGTCAACATTATTGCAGACCGTGACACGGGCCGATCGCGAGGATTCGGTTTTGTCGAAATGTCGAGCGCGGAAGAAGCTCAAAATGCTATTTCAGAACTCGACGGTAAAGAAATCGATGGACGAAATCTTAAAGTCAACGAAGCTAAACCACGTGAAAATCGTGCCGGCGGCGGCGGACGCGGCGGACGCGGCGGCGGCGGATACGGCGGCGGTTCACGCTGGTAATTATTTGACATTCTTTGAATGTCGTTTTAATAAAAAGGCCCCGGCATTTCCGGGGCCTTTTTATTTGTTAACCAACGAACATCACGTGCAGCGGGCTAGTCACAGCCTTATTCTTCATCATAAAGACCGCAAGTGCCTGAGCGCTCAAAATGATCACACTGTAGGGACCGAAAATCGGGGCCTTACTAAGGGAAGCGGCTTAGGACTCGAGCTTGCTATCACATCGCATATTGTCGAGCTCCACGCGGAACCATTCGCGTTGAGAGCCCGGGTGAAGGCCTGGGCTCCACGTTTACGATCCGACTTCCGGGCAAAAGGTCAAAAGGGCACGCTAAGCGGTAAGCAGTCCGCGCGCATCGCCCGAAATGGCCAATTGTTTTACCGTTCACGTCCCATTTTTATTGCCGGGTCGTATATACCGGTCGTTTAGTCTTATTTCCTTTTCTCGACATTCAGGATTTTCTTGACAAATTCCTCTTCGGATTTTGAAAGTGTAATATCGGTTATTTTCAATTCCTGATCGGGCAGATACCAAAAAAATTGAGAGTAAAACCTTTTGATCATGGGGCTCTTGAAGGGATATCCCCGGATCGCATATGGAAAGTTACGGACGATTGCGAGATCATCCCTGGAAAGCTCGGCTAAATTGTCTTCGGAAAAATACTCACTCGGTTCTACCCTGAAATACTGGAACAGGTTGTCATAAACCTCCGTAACCTTCGGGCACGATTTGATGTTGTTACACATCTTCGTATGCGACCCGACGTTCCAGTGATATTCGCCGATACCGATGTCCCTGTCCGGCCTGAAATCCGTTTGTTTGAGGGATAAATACCCATTCTGGATTTGTACCAGCTTAATGTTTGGGCTTTCTTCGCCGAAATAAAGGGTTTGAGGTTTGCTAAATGAACCGCGCCCAATGATCTCCCAATTGGCAGGTTGACCGGTTTTCCGAAAGCTCAGGGGTACAAAAAATATACCCCGGTCAAGATGAATTTGAAGCTCAAAATCATCGATTTGTTTGTTTGCCCACCGCTTGCCCGTAGTTATTTGATAATCAAAATAGCGTTGGTGTTCAACCGACGCACCGCCTTGAAATCGATACGTGTGGCGAATCTTATTAAAACCCGGCTTAAACGTTACCGGAAAATAGTAAACATAATCCGTTCCGTAAATTTCCCGATCGTCAAATTTAAATGATGTCTCGCTCATCCTTTTGAACTCGAAGGCGATCGCTTTTGAATTGACCCGCACGGTAAATTCAGAGATTCGCGGATGGTGGGCGGTTTCGTCTTCCCCAATATCACCGCTGGCGGGCGGAGTTACAAATCCTACGATAACGCTCTTCTCGTTTCCCGGGTTGTAGAACTCAAAATCGACCTCGACATTCATAAATTGGTAATCCGTAACAAAAAACTTCAAAACCTCCTTCCGTAAGCTGATTTGAGTTTCCTGCAGCGGGATCAATGTCCCCCCGCGCGAATAAAAGACACCGTCATTGACCGCGGCCGCATGGCCCGCGAGTACGAGGCAAATGAACAAGATTAAGAGATTGCTTTTTATGGTTCGCATGACAGGCTCCATTTCCGACGAAAAGGCGAGGCGCTTTATCTGCCAAAGATCTATTCTTGACATCCCTAATGACATCAAGTTTACCTTCGACTGCTGCCGATCCACCTTGATCGTCTTTTTCTATAGTTCAATCATACACCCAATTGAAAGCGAACTGTGTATGCGCGGAATAGTGTGGTTATGTAGAAGGCTGGCAAGCGCCCTGCATAAAATATCGACGGCCGTCGTCTTGAAGCCGGGTTATCGCCCGTCGCGGATTATTTAACGGTGTCTCCAAGGTCGACGCAAATGGGTTGCCGTGAGGCCGTCGAACATTATCGGAACGGTTAAGGCCGGTATCGTCTCGTATATTTCAATTGCCTTGCAAAAACAATTTGAGTCAATCGTCAGCGGTTATCCCTTTTCCAGGGCACCTTGCCCCGAAGGACGTTGGTAAAACTCTGAAATGGGGTAAAAAAGGTGCGATATACGCGAATCCTGGCGCGGCTGCTTTTTCTCTCCAGCCACTTCCTGAGGATGTATTTATCTATAATGTCTTCGCCGACAAGCACGGTAGTTCCCGCCGTCGGCGTAATTACCAAATCAACCCATCCCATCCGGTTCGGGCCGACGCGGTCATATAATCCCACATTGCCGATCGAGGCTTCACTGATTGGTCCGATTTCAAATTGCGTGCTCCAAACGGCGGACCAGGCCATTGCCTTGAATCGGCTTTCCCAGTATTCCCGTGATTTTCCGAATTCCTGTCTTTTGGATCGGTCGCTGTTATTGATAAAGATCCGGCCCGTAACTGCACCCTGCATCGGATGAGCGACATAATTCGTAAATGTTCCGTCCCCGTCCTTCCATCTGCCAAGGTTTTTAACCGAGCTGCCCCAATCGCTAAAAAATGGACCGCCGAGTTCATCCCGGGTCTTTTTTTGAAACAATCGGAGGCTGTGCTGGATTGCCAGAAAAACTCCGGATTGGGCAAGCGACGCTCTAAAATGGAATCTGTCATGGCCGTTATACTGATTTGGCTTTTTCTCGTCGACGGGAAAATCAACCGGGAATTTTTCGAGCGGATTAGTTTCCTCGTCCGATTTAAGAGGTGACCGCGGCCGGTTAAAACGGTATGCGAATCTGGCGTTTTGGGGATCGCTTATCAACTCCGGGGATGCTCCGGGATTAAATGCGTCGGTGAAAACCGATTCTTCACCGGAGCTCGCAATTTCGACCAACGCTTCTTCAACGACCTCAGAATCCAATTTGATTTTGGATTCCTGGGAAATTGCAGAACCTGAGATTATTAATATGGCAAGGACCGTGAAGAGCCACTTGACCATCGGCATACTTGCCGGGGAACAAATATTTCGCATGTTGAGGGATCCTTATAATTTGAGATTTTATTGCGTCATCGGCACTTTTAATCAACCGCTATAATTTCTATGCTTCAGCAGGCGGAAATCGAGAGGCCCGCGTTCAATTAAAACCCTTACCGTCTGAATCTCATATGAAAATAAACTTAACGAGGTTGCTTTGTAAATTAAAATGAGGGCGATCAAGATGAAAATGACTGCGAAATCGACTCGAGCGCTTCGACTATTTAAGTTAACTTCCCCGCAATTGAATTTGTAACATCGGACATAAGACATATGGTCGACTATGGTCACCTCATACTTCCGTAGAGCTTGCCCAAAAATTCATCGATCTTGTTGTTTTCGATCCAGCGGGCGACGATCACAAGGTCACTTTTCCGATCAATAAACACGATATTGGTTCCATTTCCGAGAAAAGCAACAATGCCTTCAGGAGCACTCGGATAGAGCTTCTTACCCGTGTTCAGATAGAAATTCATAAAACCATAGTTCGGATTGGCAGTCGTAGGGGTTTGCGCCAATTGTAAAAACTCTTCTGAAATCAGCTGTTTTCCCGCCCATTTTCCGTTCCGGCCGATCAACAGGCCAAACCGCGCAAGGTCGCGGCCGTTGATAAACATTCCTCCGCCCCAATGGCCGCCGCCGCTGACGGATTGAATGATTTGACCGTCGATCACCACGTAAGAATTTTCATAACCGTGCCAACGCCACGTCGACGATGCCCCGATTTCATCCATAATGTAATTCTTTAGAACCGCGGGAAGCGGTTTTCTCCACATGTTGAGAGCGGCTAGCGCGAGCAGATTGACACGCACATCATTGTATTCAAATACTGTTCCGGGTTTGTTCCTCGTACGCGTCAGCCAGGTTGAAGGGTCCCGGTCCGGGCGGTCGGCCCAATCCGGCTTCCCCCATAACGTCCCTTCCCAGTCACTCGTCTGCCTAAGCAGGCTGTCCCAATCGATTGTTGTATTATGCTGCGTTTCAAAAAGCGTTAGAAATCCCGTTTGGCCTGTGTTTTCAGGACTAATTGAGCGGCGAAACGGATCGTAAGCGATAACCGGTGCCATGTCTTCAAAGACTGGTGATTTTAGATCGGGGATGATCTTCCGGTCGAAAGCGAGGCCGACCGAGATCGAAAGAAAGCTCTTGGTCACGCTGTGGGTCATATCCACACGAAAGGGCTCGCCCCATTCGGCGATTATATAGCCGTTTTTGACGATGATTCCGGTCATCGCGCCCCGCGGCTTAAATGGCCCGATCGCATCACCATAGGGTTCACGGCCAAAAGACATCGTCTGACCGAGTGCCTGATCTCGCGGTGATTTAGCCTCATTCTGAATCGCAAAATCGATAGCCTCTTTAAGTTTTACGGCGTCGATATTTGCACTGGCCGGTTCGCGGCTTTCCCAATCTCCGGGATTCGGAAAGTATTTGCTTTGTGCTTGGGCCGCAAAAACAAAACAAACGAGGAGAATAATAAGATGTGAAAATGCTCTCTTGTACATAGGTCAAACCATCCCGGGAATTTGAGGAATTATCGACGATGAAGGCGCGTTCTGACAAATCAGTTGTTCGACCCACGCCGCTTCCCGTTCCCAAGTCATCTTCTCCGGCCGTCCGCCGGATGATAAGAAGGAGACGGAATGAATCGGGCGATTTTTATTTTTGGCTGTAAGCGAGTTTAACGATTCCGTTGCGGAAGGTCTTCGTTTCGGTAAGTTTCAGGTCGATTTCGATATCCAGGGGAAGAAAAAGCGGAACGCCCTTGCCCAACAGAATCGGATGCACAAAGAGTACTATTTCATCAATTAACCGGCGGCTTAAAAACTGCCGTATCAAATTCCCGCCTCCGACCAGCCAAATATCCTTTCCCTCCTCGCTTTTTAGTTTCTCGGCAAACTCTCTGAAATTGCTCGAGACATATTCAATCTCCTTTATTTTGCCTTTCTTCACACTATGTGAGAATACGTAATTCGTTTTACCGCCGTAATGGGTCATTCCCAATGCAACTGCCTTTTCATGACTTTTTCGGCCCATTATCACGGTGTCAACCGAATCGTAAAATTCTTCCCACCCGTAATCCAGATCCGTAAGCAGCCAACTTACGTCACCGTCTTCGCGGGCGATAAAATTATCCAGACTGTTGGCAATATAAAGTTTAATTTTTCGCATAATGGAATTCAGTCAGATCAGGCTCTTAAGTGTATCGGGTTATCCTCTAACCGCGAAACCGCCGGGCTGATGATTTCTTTAAATGTCAGCGATTATGATATTTTTATCGACTATGAAAACAATAATCCTGGTATCCGTCTTGTTCGTTTTCGCCATTGGCACGGCCTCTGCACAATCTGAAAAAAGTAAGCTGAAAATTTCGGCGGCGGTAAAAATGGTTCTTGACGAACAGGTTGCCGCCTGGAATCGCGGCGATATCGACGCCTTTATGGAAGGCTACTGGGAATCAGAGAAGATGATATTCATTTCCGGGGATAACGTTTCGAGAGGTTGGAACGAAGCACGCCAACGTTATAAAAAGGGATACGATTCGAAGGAGAAGATGGGTACTTTGAGATTCTCGGAACTTGATATTGAAGTGTTGAGTAAAAATTCTGCGCTCGTAATCGGACGTTTTACGCTGGATCGGAAAAACGACAAACCGACGGGAATGTTTTCACTCGTGTTTAGAAAGATTGACGGTAACTGGCGAATAATCGTCGATCATACGTCATAGCCGCCGATTGCGCGTTCGATTAACCTGCCTCTCGTACCGCGCTCAAAGGCTCAAGCTTTACGACGGTGCCGCGGGCGTTGGATTCCCTCGACGCATCGAGGACTCGCTGAATCTTTAAGCCGTCATCAAATGTCGCCGCCCCCGATACCGTCGAGTTGCCTTCTTTGAGCGCAGACGTGATCTGGCGGGCGAAATTTAAAAAGCCGCGCGACCAACCTCCGACCCTGGTGTTTTTCGGCGCATCGCCCAATTCGACCTCGATTTGAGTCCAGTATCCGTCACCCATTTTTGAAAACCATATTTCGCCGCCTTCGCCAATCATGATCGCGCCCTTTGTTCCGAAAATCTTGACATTAAAATCATAATTTCCCGATTCCACTACGGAAAACGAAGCGGCTCCGCTCGCTTCCTTGGTTAGTTTCGAATCGGCGAATTTCAAAATCATATTGACTTCATCATCGGCGGTTACGTGACGGGAAACGCCATTTTGGTCCAGCCTTTCTTTGATGTTTGTTTTGAGCTGGCAAAAGACATCGCTGATTTCGGTGTCCAAAAACCAATGATAGGCGTCGATCGCGTGAGAACCGATCGCGCCCAGAGCGCCCCCGCCGGCGTTAATATCCGACCACCAATTCCAGGGTACATCCGTAGTTCCGCGCGAGGCATTTCTAAACATCTGTTTACAATGAATGATCTGTCCAATCTTGCCGTCCCGAATCATCCGATAAGCAATCCGTCTTCCGTTGAGGAATCGAAGCTCGTGGTCGATTATCGCCATCAGCCCCTTTTCGTTAGCCGATGCGGTCATTTCAGCGGCCTCGTGTGAGTTCATCGCCATCGGTTTCTCACACAAAACGTGTTTGCCGTGCTCAAGAGAAAAGAGCGCCATTTGATGATGCAGGTTGGGAGGCGTCGTGATGCATATCAGATCAATGTCTTCTCGCCGAACGGTTTCGGTCCAATCGTCGGTGTAATGCCCGATCCCAAACTCCAGTGCCGTCCGTTCCGCATTTTCGATTTTTGCGCTGGCGACCGAAACCACCTCAGCATCGGGACATTCGAGAAAACCGGGAATTTGAGTCAAATGCGCAAACCCGGTTCCGATTATTCCGATTTTTATTTTACCGTTCATATTTTTCTGATTATCGGGTCGTGATTTAAAAAAAACAAAACACCGGAATAAAGATTTCCAGTGTTACTCTCGTTGATTTCTTTTTTGGAACTAACCTTCGTCAATCCCAAGTTCCAGCATTCCGGTCTTTTGTTTATTTTTTTCGAGAAAACTCGAATAAATATCTTTGTCCCCTTCTGAGATCTGAACGATCTTCGCGCCGACAAGATATTTCGTATTTGAAACGTGCTGGCCGACTTGCTCGTATCGCTGCCCGACGATCTGCATCTTTATCCGTCCGTTCGGCAGTTTTAGTTCGGCGGTTAATACACGTCCCTCTCCTACCAGATAGTATTCACGAAGGCGGATCGATGAAACGACAAACCCAATTCCCGTTTCGCTTAAATCACAGGTTTCACCCCTTACTGAAAGCTTATTAATCGGCCGTTGAAGACTGCCAGTGTTCCGGTCGGGTTCAAATGAAATCTCAATCGGTAAATGATATTCCCGACGGCGAGAAACCACACGTTTGCTCACCGATTTACGGAACTTTGAAGCCCATTTTCGTATCATATTCGTTCATTCAAAACGGTACTGAAGATATTAGCTCAATGATTATAGTACTTTATCGGATTTTATTCAATTCTAATTTGTGTTTCGTGCGGCGGGCGGCGGATCCGGTTAATTGCGAAGTGGTTTTCCGCTCACATCTTTGCTGATCAACTGCGGCTGCGCGTCACTTGTGATCTTCAATGAAAACGATAATTTTCCGGTTTTACCGTATGCAGCCGGAGTTGCGAGTGCGGTGTATGTCGAATTATTAGAGGCGAGAAGAATTTCATAATTGTATCCGGTGGAAACCGAATTCCCGGCATCCTCCGGTACAAATCCCTTGTCGATTAAAGTCTTGAGGTCGGTAAATCTCCCTCCGTATTTCATCGAATAGATCATCTGCGCTTTGCCGATACGGTCAAGCATCGCTTTTGCTTCCTGATGATGGACATCCATTCGGAGCGCGAAGAAATAGTTTTTACCTTCCTTTCTCGCCATTCGCTCGCCGTCGGCGTCAGCAACGAGAATCACCCAGCTATCCCCTTCACGGCGCAGTTTTATTTGCTGCACCTCCGGTTTACCCGTTTCTTCATTCGTCATCTGAACGGTAACGGTGGCGGTATTTCCCGTGACGATCTCACCGTTGATTGGCATATTCTCCGGAACACTCTTGGCGAGGAAGGCGAAATCGACACCGAGATCCTTCATCTCACTATCGTTTAATCCTTGAATCGCCGGTTTCAGATTGGTCAGCGTAATCGCATCGCGGAAATTCTTTTGATGGAGCCGCTTATAAAAAACACGGACGGTATCCGCCGGTGAGTTTTCGGCAATGGTGATCATCGCCCCCTTGTTCCGTTCGACATCGGCGGCGGACAGCTTGTCTTCGGATGGCGCTTTCACTGCCGTTTTTGAATCATTGGCAGCTTCGGTCGGACGGCCGCTGTTTTCGACGCTTGACCCACATCCGGAAACAAGACCGGAAACGAGAAACAAGACAGTCAACAATACTTTAGAATCTAACCGGGTGGTGCTTTCGATCATTGATTATTCTCCGAAGTGAACTGGGAATGTTTTGTAAAATGAATTAAAGGTTGAGGCAGCACGGGATGCCGGAATAAAAAATTCGCGACAAGCGTATTATAACGTGCCGCGTATAAAAACGTAAAACAAAATTTACAGTTTTCAGTGCAAGTTAGTCATTCTTTGCTCCGCTTATCATTCCGCGCCCGACGCGGTATAAGGATACTGCCAGCAGCGCAAGGGAATCATCGCCCGCCAGTCCGAATTCGGACCCTCAAAAAGTGTTTTGCCCGTTGCCGCCCAATCCCGGAGTCTGCGTGAGTAAACTATTTGGATTGGAAAAACTGGGTAAATTTACAATGCCTCATCTTAAAAGGCAATACGAATCAATATTTCCACCGCCCGGGAATTAATCTATACTGTCAGTCATCTACTAGCCTCCGGGAGAATTTTAATCCGATATGCTTAAAAGAATCACTTGCGCCTTTCTCCGTGTTGCCATCATTGTCGCGATTCCGGCCAGCCTAATTTTTGCCCAAACGCAAATCCCCGAACCAAAAGATGTACTTGGATTTACACCCGGCGAAGATTACAAACTCGCTCACTGGAATACGATCGTCGCATACTTCAAAAAACTCGACGCTTCCTCCGACCGGGTGATTTTCAAGGAAATCGGGAAAACCACGATGGGAAAACCCTTTACTTACGCGATAATCTCTTCTCCAGAAAATCTAAAAAGGCTTGACTACTATAGGGGAATCAATGATCAGCTGGCCGACCCGCGAAAAATCTCCCGGAGCGACAATGTGGCGAAAAAGCTGATCCGCCAAGGGAAGACATTTGTAGTCATCACCCACGGGATTCATTCCACCGAAGTCGGTTCGACGCTCTCGTCAACGCTGATCGCCCACCGGCTCGCTTCTTCAAACGCGCCGGATATCAAAAAAATCCTCAAGGAGACTATAATTGTGATGGTTCCGTCGCTAAATCCGGACGGCGTCGACATAGTTAAGGATTGGTATGACAAGACCCTGGGAACAAAATTCGAAGGCACCTCGCCGCCCGAGCTCTATCATAAATACGTCGGGCACGATAATAACCGTGACTGGTATGCCTTTACTCAGGTCGAAACCCAAATGACGGTCGAGAAAATCCACAATGTTTATCATCCGCAGATCGTCCACGACATACACCAGCAGGGAGATAAAGCAGCAAGGTTCTTCGTTCCGCCGTATGAACCTCCGGTCGAACCCAATGTACCGGTCGAGATCATCGAAGGCTACACCGAACTCGGACATTACATCGCCCGGCAAATGCGAAAGAACGGCTTTGAGGGGATTACCAATAATACGACTTATGATGCCTGGACACCGGCACGGGCCTATTCGCACTATCATGGCGGCGTCCGGATTTTATCAGAAACCGCATCTGCCAAACTCGCGACACCGACCGAAATCAAGTTTGAAGACCTGCGGGGCCGCAGGGGTTTCGATGCTAAGAAAGAATCCGAAAATTTTGGTCCGGTTTGGAAAGGCGGAAAATGGGGATTGGGTGATATTACAAATTATATGACGACGGGGGCTTTCTTCTTGCTGAAACACGCCGCCGAGGACCGCAAGGATTGGCTCGAGCGGTTTTATGAAATCGGTAAACACGCGACACGACCGAGGGAAAAGGGAGAACTGTGGGGATATGTGCTGCCCTTTGATTCGACACGGGGTACGTTGGAGGCCAAAAACAAACTCTTGACGGTCCTTCGCCGCGGCGGGGTGGAATTCAGCCAGGTTCCGTCGTTTAAGCTGAACGGGAAGACGTACGACGATTATTCTGTCGTCATCAGTCTCGCGCAGCCTTACGGATATTTCGCGAAGACGCTGATCGAGAAGCAAAAATATCCCGATTTGATAGATGAAAAAGGTGATCCGATTCCGCCCTATG
>JBFGKW010000016.1:0-39030 GCA_041576495.1 Aridibacter sp.
CAGGAAGGCGATAGACCGGGCTATGCCAAGTTTGACATTGAGAACCCGCCGCTCAATTTGGTCCTGAATGAAGCCGCTTTTGATAGCGGAGGCTCGCTTTCACATTTAGGTCTTCAGGTAAACGACACCGCTGATGTATTGGAATTCAGGCAAAAATGGATTGATGAAGGCCTGATTACATTTGACGAAATGGGAGTTAACTGTTGCTACGCTAGACAAGATAAAACCTGGGTTTCCGATCCGGACGGCAACGAATGGGAAGCTTTTGTCGTGCTTGAGAATCTTGAGGATCACGCTCAAAATGATAGCTGTCACGGCAGCATAGAATTGACCGAGTCAGTTGAGGAAGAAAAGTCCGCCGCGTCATCCGGTTGCTGCGAAACGGAGGAATCCAAAGTGACGGCAGTGGAAACGAAACGCGAAACGTGCTGTCCCGCGAATTAATACGTCCGGCTTTCTCAATAATGCTTAATGAAAGCGCGGCGGATTCATTTTTGGGAACGCCCCGTATTTATTTGGATAATCCGGACCGGTAAATCTGCCTGCTTTGAATCGTCGGTGAATTTTTGTAGTATCTATTCGGTCGAACAGCACGGCAAACGTCTTGAAATTCAACGATTATTGATGCGGGGTTATTATGGATTCATCTACGGTCAACCGCCAAAAATTAGATATCAAATCTACACCGAGAACAGAAATGGATTTATATCCGCTGGATACATTCAGATATGAACACGCCGGAAATCTAATTTGGGTAAATTTTCAAATGCCTGAATTTACGGCAATTTGCCCGTTTTCGGATTTCCCGGATTTTGGGACTATAAACTTACGGTACGTTCCGAATGAGAAGTGCGTCGAATTAAAAAGTTTAAAGCTTTACATCAATTCTTTTCGCGACGTAAAAATATTTCACGAGCATGTAATAAATGTGATTAAGGAAGATTTTATCGCAGCGTGTGATCCGCTGAAATTAAGACTGGCCGGCGATTTTAACGTTCGTGGAAATATAAAAACGATCGTCAAGACAAAGTACAACAAAAAAAACTCTTGAGGAGAATAAAATTCTGATCTCAAGAGCCGTTCTCACGAATTATGTGATTTTAATGCCCCGTTGCTGCCAATGCTCCTACGACTCCTTCGGTCCCGTCTTCGACGTGATGGTTATTGCAGGAAATCTCAACGAGTTCATCAATTTTCTTCTCAATTTTTCCACCGCTTCCAAGATCCGCGTTTCTCAATTCGGAAACGATCAAAAACTTGGCCTTTTCAAGCAGGCTCTGTTCTCTGAACGAAAGTTTCTTCTCGCCGCTTAGAAATGTCAGCTTTTTCAGGACGTCGGCCGCTTCGAAAATATCTCCCGATTGAAGTTTTTCATTGAATTCCCGCGACCTCACTTTCCAGTCATTTGATACCTGATCAAAATCTTTACCGAGTGTTTTCAATAATGTTTTGTATTGTCTGGATCCAATTATCGGTCTTATACCGACTGCTTCAGCATTTGCCGTCGGAACAAATATTGTCGAATTATCGCTCAATACTCTGAGCGCATAAAAACGCATTTGATTGTCACCTATCTGCTTTTTTTCTATATCTTCTACAAGGCAAACACCTTGATTTGGATAAGCAACTTTCTGCCCGATACTAAGTTCCATAAAATCCTCCAATCAAATAAAAAAGTTAAGGTAGAAATGAGGTAACGGATCGGTTGTTGCGAATCCGTCAAGTGCCCAATTTGTTTAGGTAGAAGCTAGTATAACACAGCAATCGTCAGCATGGGAAGAATTGTGCCTGCAGTCGGGCATTCATTGCTTCTTTTGATGCTAAATTTCAGTTGGAAGTTCGATAGTAAATGTCGAACCTTTGCCAGACGCCGATTTGACAAGGATTTCGCCGTTGTGGAGGCGGGCGAGATGTTTCACAATTGCAAGTCCGAGTCCGGTACCTCCGACTTCGCTGGTCCGCGATCGATCAGCACGGTAGAGTCTTTCGAATATTCTGGGAATCTGTCCGGCATCGATGCCCTCGCCGGTATCAGAAATCTCAATTGAATTTACCGATTCTCCGCTTTTAAATCTGACAACGACCTTTCCATTCGCGCGATTGAATTTTATCGCGTTATCGATCAAATTTGTAAGCATCTGCTCCATCCGGACAATATCCGCAGCGACTACGCCGTCATCGGAGATTTCGTTCACAAGCCTTATCTTTCGATCTTCCGCTTTGGCAGAGAGGTTGGCAAATATATCGTCCACGAGCCGCGCTAGATCTATTTTGACCGGGTTGATCTCGATTCTTCCGGATTCAATTGAAGATAATTCCGATAGGTCATCGATCAAATGCCGCATACGCTCCGCATTTTTCCGGATGATGCCCAGAAACCTAACGTTATTACAATTATCATCAATTCCGCCGCTCTCAAGCGTTTCGACGAAAGCGAGAATCGATGTCAAAGGAGTGCGAAGTTCGTGAGATACGTTTGAAAGAAATTCCTGTCGTACTCTCTCAAGATGCACGATTTGAGTCGTCTCATAAAATACGGCAATCGCGCTTTTGGTTTCGTCGAGTTCGATCGGCGTAACGGTCACATCGAATGAACGATTGGCGGAGAGTCGAGTCTCAATTTTCACGCGGGTGGACTTGTTCTTCTCGAAAGCGTTGTTAAATGCATTATGGATCGAAACATTCCGTATTACTTCGCTTAGGCGCTGATCGACGAGGTTTTCGGATGCGCGTTCAAAAACTCCCGCTGCTGCCCGGTTAACAGCGGCGACCCTCAAATTTTCCCCAACGATCAATACCGCCTCCCGCAAATTCTTGATTATTTCGGAAAGCTGATAGGTCGTACGATTCGGGTCGCTGTCCGGTTTTGATATTGATCTTTCGGAGAAACCCATTTTGTTAAGTCAGAGGATCGGAATTTACGGCCGAAAAAACCCCTCAGGAAAACTACTTGAAACCGACAAAGCGATACCCGACACCTACTACAGTTTCAATACACGAACCGCAATCCCCAAGTTTTTGACGGAGCCGCCTGATGTGCACGTCAAGTGTTCGTGTATCCCCAAAATAACTGTAGCCCCATACATTATCGAGGAGATTCTGTCTGGTCGCCACCCGTCCCGTATTTTTTACGAGATAAACCAAAAGTGAAAATTCCTTCCTTGTAAGCTTTAACTCGGAATCCGAACAATGAGCCCTCATATCGACAAAATCGACGCTTAGTTTTTTATCTGCGTAAGATTGTTCGGCGGCGGATTCAACCCGCCGGAGGAGGGCATTAATTCTGGCGACCACTTCCTTTATCGAAAACGGCTTGGTTATGTAATCATCCGCCCCGATATCGAGGCCGGCAATCTTGTCGCGTTCAGCCGCCCGTGCTGTGAGCATGATTAACGGGATATCTGTTGTTACCGGTTCCCTGCGAAGCCTTCGGCAAAGCTCGATTCCGCTCATTCCGGGCAGCATCACGTCCAGAAGAATTAATGCTGGAGGGCGTTTTTCATCCAACGCAAGCTGCAATCCACGCTCGCCCGATTCGGCGATTGCCGTTCGAAACCGCTCTCGCTCCAGGTTATAGCGCAGGCTTTCCGAAATATCGGAATCATCTTCAATAATTAGAATATACTGCTTCATTGCTCCCGTTACATATCGCGTCTTTAAGGTGCTGGGCAGGCAAGAACCGGCAAACCTAAAACTTGATTGACAAAGATAGGAGCGTGACATCCGTTTCTGAGCGCGAAGTTTTAGCCCGTTCAGTTGCACTTTGCGGGTAAACAGCATCATTTGATCTTTTGTTCTTTCGGCCTCAGAATGTCGATCAAATTCCCGGATTGGCGTGACAAATCACTCCACGAATCGATTCCCAAATCAACAACCGCAAGCGCAGCCGTCGGCATCCGTTTATAATGTCCGGTGAGATATTGAACAAGATCTTCAAAGCCCGGGTTGTGTCCAACGATTATCGGTGCCGCTATACCGTCGTCAATATTCGACAGGACGTCGATCAGTGAGTTTACTCCTGCCCCGTATATCCGCGGTTCATACAATATTTCAGCTTCAAGCCCCGCGGACTCGCGAAAAAGCATCGATGTCTGCTTTGCTCTTTCCGCGGGAGATGAAAGAATAATTTCGGGACAATATCCCCTCTCTCGCATCACATTGCCCATAAACGGGGCCGCTTTTTTTCCGCGTTTATTCAGGGGCCGTTCGAAGTCCGGAAGTCCGGGGTCATTCCAACTCGATTTGGCATGTCGGAGAACAAATAGTCTTTTCATATGGTCGCCCGCCGTTTACCCGGAAACCGCGGCCCGGATCCGGTTAAATTTCTTTTAGCAGAATCGAAGCGGGTTTGCTAATCGATTCAAGTGTCTTGATCAATTGCCGTTGGATGGCCTTGTTTCTTTTAGCGTTCAGTACATCGGCGATCGAAACCATTCCTACCAGTTCACCGGTTTTTTTTACTACAGGTAGCCTCTTGATCTTGTGTTTGCGCATTTTTTTCAGGACGCGCTGAACCGAATCATCGGGAGCGCAGGATATTGTTTGTCCCTTGATCACCTCGTCAATCAATACTTCGTTGGCCGGTCTGTTGCGTGACGTGATCGCTATTGCAACGTCCCGGTCGGTTATCATACCCATCACGGAGTTGGAATCCGACACAACAGGTACAATTCCACAATCGCGCTGCCACATTATACTGACTGCTTTCGCCAGACTTTCACTCGCGTGGCAAGTGCCAACGTCTTTCGTCATAATTTTTTTTACTTTCATAGCAACTAAAAATGTCGATTAAACCGATTATTTTATTTTTTATGATTTGTTAATTTTGCATTATTACTTACTATATCAGAAAGATGAATACACATAGACTCGCCGCTATTGACATCGGCTCAAACTCATTAAAACTAGCAGTTATCGAAGCAGCCGCCAGTGATTCATTCACCATTATTTCTCAGGATCGCGAACGGGTCAGGCTCGGGCATTCGACCTTACTCAGTGGTGTGCTGTCCGACGAGGCGCTGGAATCATCTGTCGAAGCAATTTCCCGTTTCCGTTCTATTGCTGAGGCCCGGGAAGCCGAAACTATTCTTGCAGTCGCGACGGCGTCAGTACGACAGGCCAAAAATGGGGCCGCTTTTGTTGAAGATGTCGAACGGCGAACCGGTATCCAAATCGAAGTGCTGCCTTCGCTAGAGGAAGCGCGGCTGATCGGTATAGCGGCAGCCCAGTATTTTGGCAAAGAAGACAGTTCGATATTAAACATCGATATCGGGGGTGGTTCGACGGAAATATCGCTGATGGAACAAGGCGAACCAAAAAAGTTGTTTTCCGTAAAATTGGGGGCCGTCGGCTTGGGCGAGAAATATCTGATTAGTGATCCCCCGGCCCGAAAGGAGTTAAAAAAGCTTCGCGGTGAAATAAAGTTTGCGCTTGAGAAGCCGGTTCGGAAGATAAAAGGAGAAAAGTGGAAACTTTCCAGCGGAACATCGGGAACCGTTCACAGTCTGTCGTCGCTGATTGACTTTCGCTCGTCAAATCAACTGACGGAACGCCCGGTAGTCAAGTTTAAGCGGCTAACGGCGATTAATAAGATTCTGGCCAAATTGAAGCTCGAAGACCGGACGAAAATACCGGTCATTAACGAACGCCGTGCTGAAGTGATTGTGGCAGGTGGTCAGATTCTTGAGGGCGTTATGCTGGCATTGGGAATCGAGTCTCTCGAGCCGTGTCCGTATGCGCTCCGCGAAGGCGTGATTATCGATCATTTGCGAGAGGTTGAAACGGAGTCGCTGCCGCCCGTGCCTGATGTAGACGATATAAAACTGCGTGATGTCTTTGCAATCGGCAGGCGATTTGGTTACGAAGAGAATCACGCTCTCCAGGTTGCGACCTTGGCGGAAAAGATTTTTGATGAGATTTCTTCTATTTATGATTTAAAACGTCACGAGCGGACACTGCTTTCCGCCGCCGCATTGCTACATGATGTTGGCTATCACATCTCACACGAATCGCACCATAAGCATTCACTCTACCTGATCAAGCATTCTGAAATGACGGGTTTTTCTGAAGATGAAAAACTGGTCATTGCCAATATCGCCCGGTATCACCGGAAGGCTTTTCCAAAGGACCATCATTTTTATTACACGTCTTTAAATGATTCCGAGCAAAAAACCGTTCGCCGGCTGAGCTCAATCCTACGTATCGCCGACGGTCTCGATCGCGGTTATGAAAGCCGCGTCAAAGACATCAGAATCGAAAAGCAGAAAAAGCGCCTGATTCTGACGATCATCAGTAAAGAAGACTGCGCCAGTGAAATCTACGCGATAAATGTCAAAAAGGAGTTTTTTGAAACGACATACGGATGCCGGTTGACCGTCAAACAATCCGAGAATTAGAGACCGGCTTACTTTTCGTGAAAAGAATTGCGTCGTGCGAACCCAGCGTATTTTCAAATTGGCTTTAACTGCTAAGTTCTGCGGCCGGAATTTAGTAATTGAAGCACGGTCTTTTCCCGGAAATCAAAAATGTAGTTCAATTCTCTTCTTACTAGCCAATGGCCCAGATCGCCTATTGGCTCCAACGGTAAACGGTATTTAACCAAATCTCGCATAATGGTTGTGCCGTCCGACTTTTGCGAAAAACTGTGTTGATGGATCCATTGCTTATACGGGCCGCGCAACGACTCATCGATAAACAAATTCGGGGGGTCCCATTGGGAAATCAACGTCTGCCAGCGAAACGGAATGCCATAGAGAGTAAGCCGGTAATCAAGCAGGGTGCCCTTTGTAATTGTTATTGGTTTCGGAGTCAGGATCCGGAATCGTAATTCGGGCGGGCAGATTGTCTCAAGGTTTTCTGCGTCGGCGAAGAAGCGGAATACCTCTGGTTGCGGCGCTTCGATTCTTATTTTGCGGTCTATTATGTGCTCGGACAAATCTTATTTTTTCCGTGATTGGTTACCTGTTGGCGTTCATTTCTTTTTTTAACTGAACGATAAATGATTGTACGGCGCTGCGTTCATCGCTGACCGGAAAATCGCGGAGAAATCTTTCGTAAACCGCAATTGCTCTCTGGCGGTTTTCCATTTTTTCGTAGACTTCGCCGAGTAGAATGTATAACACGGGTTCGGTTGCCGAAAGTTGGCCGATCGCCTTTTCAAAAGATTTTACCGCTTCCTCATAATATTCTTTCTCGTCGTCTAAATCACCGGCGGCTCCGGCACCTTCGGCTTCTTCCTTGAAGATGAGCCCGAGCCCCGTATGCGCTTCGGGTTCAAATCCTTTACCCTCACGAATCGCCCGGTCAAATGATTCGATCGCTTTGTCGATATCATTCTCTGAACGATGGATTCTTCCTTCGACGGTTGAAGCTTCAGGATAAACGGGTCTAATCCGACGAGCTTGCTGAATCAACCCCAGAGCCGCGTCGTTATCCGAGCCGGTTAAGGCTCTCGCCAGAGCTACATATGCTTCGGCATATCTGGGATTTAGTTTAATTGCCTTCCTATACAGCGTGACGGCCATTTCAAGGTCATCTGACAAGATCCTCTCCGCCTCCTGAAACGCAAGTTCAGCGGCGTCAGTCGTTTTCTTCAACGGAATTCTGACGGCTGCCTGCCCGGCGAGTATGGGCCGACCGGCCTCCCGAAATCCATTCGCCCGAACTTTGATGAGCTTTGCCGTTGGCAGCACCGGCTTAATTTCGAGTTTTCCAAATTCATCCGTCACGCCTCGCTTGACGCCGTCGATCCAAATCATTGCCCGCGGTTCTGTTTGCACGACTAGTGTCCGGGTTCGGGCTTGAGCGAAAGCCAAACCGGAAAAACAAAGAATGCATAAAAATACGGGAAGTATGTGTCGTTTTGAATACATAAACGCTGCGAATAATCGATTGCTTTGATTACCAATCGAGACCAAAGAG
Organism: Aridibacter sp.; assembly: GCA_041576495.1. Taxonomy (GTDB): domain Bacteria; phylum Acidobacteriota; class Blastocatellia; order Pyrinomonadales; family Pyrinomonadaceae; genus Aridibacter. Next base: position 7,921 of record JBFGKW010000016.1, read on the forward strand.
TTGCTAATTTTTACTTGAATTTGGATCCGCGGTCGTCAGCCAATCCTAGAAAAGATATCCGACAGATGGATATCTTCATCCGGATCATCGGTCTCGAACAGTATCTTGATAAACGGCGGCGCAAAGAGGGTCGTAGCCACCGCCATAATCAAAACCGCCCCAAAAAACTCGTCGCTTATAACTGCCATTCCAAGCCCGATTTGGGCAACGACAATTCCGACCTCTCCGCGAGGCACCATTCCGATGCCAACCTGAAGGGATTTTCTTAATCCTTCGCCGTATGCGCCGATCCCGCAGCCGATCAGCTTGGTCAATATGGCGACGATCGTTATCGTTATCGCAAACATAACTACCTGGTTATCCGCGAAAATCGCCAAATTAAGCTGCATGCCGATATTGACTAAGAAGAACGGAACGAGAAATTCCGTGATGCCGCTGGTCAGTTTACGCATCTTCATATTTTCCTCAGTCGATTCTGAGAGTGCCATCCCCGCTAAAAAAGCACCGATTATAGCCGCCACCTGCATATAAATCGCAGCCACCGACAGCCCGAGGCATAACAGAAGTCCGAAGTTAAAGAACGGTTTGCTTATTCGGAGCTTTCCAATTTTGGGGGCCAGCCTAGAAATAACGATGGCTCCCACAACAGCCACCCCAGTTGTAAATAACAACGCGGAAGTCGTTGTTCCCGCTAGCTTTAGGTAGCTCATCTCGCCTTTGCTGACGCCTGAGACCACGGACAAGATAAGTAATCCGAGAATGTCATCGATGACGGCCGCGCCCAGTATGATCCGGGCCGCATCAGTATCCAGCAAACCGAGCGAACCAAGCACGCGGGCGGTAATTCCGACCGATGTCGCAACCAGCGCCGCCCCGATAAACATCGATTCGATCGTCGTGGCGCCCCATAATATGGAAATGTAGTAGCCGGCTATAAAAGGAAAAATTATCCCCAAAACACCAACCAATAAAGACCTTTTCCCGACCCGAAGGAGTGACCGTGGTTTGGTTTCGATCCCGACATTAAAGAGAAGGAATATTACGCCGATCTCAGCCAAGACTTGGATTATCTTTGACGGTTCTACCCACGCGAGGACGCTGGGACCGATTATTACTCCGGCCAGAATTTCACCGACCACCGCCGGTTGTTTGAGCCGCTCAAAAATCTCCGCCATAACCTTGGCCGAGGCCAAAATCATAAACAGAGCGAGCAAAATTCCCGCGCTTTCCGTATCCGAGGCAAATAGTACCGGCATAAAGCTTACGTACCCGGATTTCATTTCTCCGATTCAGAATGACTCCGGGGCGCTAATCAAATTGGTTGCCTGATTGGGATTTTATCTCAAAACGGTCTTCGGGCGAAAGTAAATCTGCGGGCTGGCCTATGGTTGGCTTGACGATGTGAATCCGGGCGGGATTTTTTTTATTTCTTAGGCGCGGTGTTTCTTTTGAAATTCCTCAGCGGAAATCGCGTAAACGACACAATCCATTTCGTAGTGAACTTCAGATTTTTCATAGGTCATTCCGACTTTCTCCATTATCTTCCAAGACCCCGTGTTTGCCTTATCAGCGACGGCGACAATTCGCTCAAGGCCCAGAACTTCAAAACCGTGAGTCAGCCAAAAATGGGCGGCCTCAAAACCGAGGCCCATACCCCAAAAATCCTTGATCATCCCGTAGCTGACCTCTATTTCTCCAGTATCTTCAAGAGGCTGCAGCCCGCTCCAACCGATCATCTTGTTATTTTCTTTCCAGAGCATCGCCCTGAGTCCCATGCCGGGCTCCGAATAACACGAAATATAAAACTTTAAACGCTCCCGCAACGACTCTGGATTTTGCATTCTTCGGCCCCCGATATATTTCATCACATCTTCATCGCTTCGCATTTCGACAAGCGTCTCAAGATCCGTGAATTCAAATTTGCGGTAAATCAACCGCTCAGACTGCTTCATAATGCTTAATCATTGCGTCGAAGAAATTCGTCCCTAAAAATTGCGAATTGAATGAGTTCATAACCGTAAAACGTCCCGGTCCGGACAAATTTCATTCCCAGTTTTTTCATCACATTTTGTGACGCAATATTTTGCGGGAACGAAACGGCTACTACTTTCATTAGGTTCAGTTCATTAAACCCGTATTCCAAACAACGGTATGCGGCTTCCGTTGCGAATCCATTGCCCCAAAATTGTTTTGCGATTGCGTATCCAATTTCGATTTCATCAGTTTCCTTCAGTATCCATAACCCGCACCAACCGACAAAAGCCCCCGAATCTTTCTCAATCACTCCGCAGAATCCGATCTTATCAGTATCCCAACGCTCGGTCATCATCGTTATCCACTTAATCGAAGAAAGACGATCGGTTTGCGGCTTTCGGATGTACTTCATCACCTCCGGATCCTTTCGGATCGCAAAAATGTCGTCGATATCCTTGTTTTGAAGTTTACGTAAGATTAGTCGGTCAGTTTCAAACATGCTGAATTATTTGAAATGTATTGGCGGTGCAGTTGGACGGTCTCCGGCATTCAGGCAAACGCTGAATGTGCTAACTCCAAGATCGGTACCGCCCAATCTAGATCAGGTGCGCGAGCAGGCCGTCCTTTAATTTTGGTTCAAACCACGTCGATTTGGGCGGCATGATCTCCCCGATATCTGAAACCGCAAATAGATCATCCATCGTCGTTGGAAACAACGAAAAGGCGACTCGGGCGGTACCGTCTTCCACGATTCTCTCAAGCTCATCGGTCCCTCGGGCACCGCCGACAAAGCCGATCCGATTATCTGTTCGCGCATCTCCAATTGCCAGTATCGGAGCGAGTAGGTTTTTGTGAAGCATACTTACATCCAGACGTTCGATCGGATCTGTGCGATCGATCAATTCATCCGCAATCGTGAGCTTTCGCCATTTGCCGCTCATATACATCAAAAACTCCCCGTGGCAGTCGGGCTCCTTTCGGGTCGCGTCTTCAATCGCAAATCTCGATTCGATTCGCGAGAGGAATTCAACCTCGGACAATCCGTTGAGATCCTTGACCACGCGATTATAGGCGAGAATCTTTAAATCTTCGGCGGGATACATGCCGGCAATTACATAATTATAGTCTTCCCGGCCGGTTTGACCCGGGTCGTTTTGGCGTAGGCTGCTTCGCGCCAAACTCGAACTTTCGGCTCGATGGTGGCCGTCTGCTATATAAAGGGCGGGCACTTCTTGAAATGCGTCGATCCATTGGTCAGGTTCGGCAGTTTTCCAAACGGTCTGGCGCACTCCGTCGTCGCAATCAAACCGGTAAAGCGGCTCTTCTTTTACGGCATCGTGAATCATTTCACGCAGCGTGTCCGTATTCCGAAACGCCAAAAAGATGAGACCGGTTTGTGCTTTTAAGGCAAGCATATGCTGGGTCCGGTCCTGGACTTTATCCGGCCGGGTCTTCTCGTGCTTTTTTATAAGGCCGCTCTCGTATTCGTCGATCAGGCAACAGGCTACGACCCCGGTTTGTGAGTGCCCACCGGTGGAAAGCTGATAGATGTAGATTGACGGGTCCACATCCTGAAAAAAGATTTCATCCTCCAGAAATTTTTCAAGGTTTTTTTTTGCCCGCGCGAATATTTCTTCCGGCTCAACCGTCGATTCATCGTCAAATTCGGCCTCCGCCCTTGTAACCCGTAGAAAACTGAGCGGGTTTTGGTCTATGTATTCCCTGACTTCCGACGTGTATACCACGTCGTAAGGTACACACGCCGCCTGTTTTGCGTATTCCTCTTTTGGGCGTAAAGCGCGAAATGGTTTGATAATTGCCACAGTAATTGAAGTTCTCCAGTACTTAGTAACTGACGATTAAGACGATCGATACCCAAGACCGGTACCAAATCGCCGTTTAAAAAAAGTGGTCCCTAATTATTTGTTTTTGGTGGTTTGTTTGAATCAAGCGTTACAGGTTGATTCGGTTCTGACGAATTCGACTTCTGATTCAAGTTTCCGTTCGAATCTAATTGCGGAGTCTCACCGTTCGAGTTTACGTCCGCGTTTGCATTCTGTTCGGCTTGCTGCCTTTCCCGTTCAATCTGCTCGTTGAGTTTTCTTTCCGCTTCTTGGTTTTGATCTATTATCTGGTCGCTGAACCCCTTCTTATCGATCTTCCAGATCCCTTTTTCTTTTAAAAGATGAACGATATCCCAACCGCCGAAATCGTTTTTGACTTCGACCGTTGCCTTATTGCCTTCGATCTTTTCGTTGCGGTAATCGAAGATTCTCTGAGTCTCGGAAAATATCGTTTCCCTTTTAATGATTTCATCGATCGATACGTTCTGTGCCTTTGCCTGTTCACGGTGAATTCCGAGTGATGCCTCCGATAGAAGCATTTTCATCATTTCGACATCTTTCCTTTTGACGGCGATGGTGTATGCCTTGAGCGTTTCAACCGGAGTGGCGGGCATCGAATCGCCTCCACAAGCCAGCGCTAAACTGACGATCGATAATACCAGTGCGATTTTGGTGGAAAAAGGCATTCTATTAAACAAACCCTTTCAAAATGGATATACTTAAGCGAAAGTATAACCAAAATCAAGGAGTAAGACGAATGGGCCGAAGAAAATTATCCCCCGAAGAAATAAAAGAAAATCTCAGAGAACTCAATGGTTGGAAGCGCGAATCCGAATGGCTAAAAAAACGTTTTGAGTTCAGAAATTTTTCGGAAAGTTTAGCCTTTGTAAACAAGGTCGGAGAAATCGCCGAAGAGCTGGACCATCATCCGGACATAACCTTCGGTTGGGGGTACGCCAATATCGAACTAACAACTCACGACGTCGGCGGTCTGACGCACAACGATTTCGACGTTGCCGTGGCGATCGACGGGGCCGAATAGTCGCAGTAAAAGAAAATGATATTTAGCTGTGGATGAGCGCGGATAATAAGATTTCAGCAGTGGATTGACACAATAGCAAGACGAGGTGAATTACAATTCTTAGATGCACTGCCACAAATCGAGCGGTCCCGCGGGATAAAACTAAAACCAAAAACCAGCCTAAAGTATTTCAGTTCCAAAGGTACAGCAATTACTGCAGCATCTAAAATAAAAAACTCCCGGAATTCCAGGAGTTTCTATGAATTCTACATTTGGGGTCTTAAATACCGTCCACAATCGCATTCAGTGTCGAAGAAGGTCTCATCGCAGCGTAAGTCTTTTTAGTATTTGGCTTATAATAACCACCGACATCCTGTGATTTTTCTTGTGCCCCAATCAATTCTTCATTGATTTTGGCCTCGTTTGCCTTAAGTGCTTCTGCAATCGGCATAAATTTAGAATGAATCTCAGAATCTGATGTCTGATTTGCCAAACTTTCTGCCCAATACATTGCCAAATAGAAATGAGAACCACGGTTATCAATTTCCCCGACTTTCCTTGCCGGGGATTTATTGGTTTCTAAGAATTTTGCATTTGCTTCATCCAACGCATCTGCCAAAACTTGTGCTTTTTTATTGTCTTGAGTTCTTGCAAGGTGCTCCAAACTCGCCTGCAGAGCTAAAAATTCACCAAGAGAATCCCAACGCAAGTATCCTACTTGCAGAAACTGTTCGACGTGTTTCGGAGCAGATCCTCCAGCTCCGGTTTCAAACAAGCCGCCTCCATTCATTAATGGAACGATTGAAAGCATTTTTGCAGAGGTGCCGAGTTCCAATATGGGGAACATATCCGTTAAATAATCTCTCAACACGTTTCCGGAAACCGAAATCGTGTCTTTACCCTCTCTGGCGCGTTTCAAAGTTTCGCGCATTGCGTCTTTTACATCCATAATTCTGATGTCGAGACCGGTCAAATCATAATCTTGCAGATATTCTTCCACCTTTTGGATGATTTGGGCATCGTGAGCTCGTCCCGAGTCCAGCCAGAAAATGGCAGGCGTATCAGAAAGTCTTGCACGGTTCACGGCCAATTTCACCCAATCTCGGATCGCGGCGTCTTTGGTTTGACACATCCTGAAAATATCGCCGGTCTGAACATTTTGCTCAAGAAGAACATTTCCGTTTTCGTCCTCCACCTTCACCATTCCTTCTCCTGAAATTTGAAAAGTCTTATCGTGAGAACCATATTCTTCAGCTTTTTGCGCCATCAAACCGACATTCGGGACCGAACCAAAAGTTTTCGGGTCAATTGCTCCGTTTTTCTTCATATCCTGGATAATTGCATCGTAAAAGCGCGCGTAAGTTCTGTCCGGAATAATACAGACGGTGTCTTCTTCGTTTCCGTCCTTATTCCACATTTTTCCCCCGCCGCGAACAAGCGACGCCATTGAGGCATCCACAATCACATCCGAAGAAACGTGGAAATTTGTAATTCCTTTGTCCGAATTCACCATTGCAATTCTCGGTCCGTTTTCGATTGCCTTTGCAATGTCTGCTTTTATTTCGGCTTCATTCGGATGCCCGGAAATCTTTTCTTCAAGCGTTGCCAATCCGAACTTTGGATCAATATCCAATTCCTTAACTGTATCTTTATATTTTTCAAATACGTCTTTGAAATATGTTTCAACGATCGCCCCGAAAATAATCGGGTCGGAAATTTTCATCATCGTCGCTTTCAAGTGTGCGGAAAGAAGAACATCTTTTTCTTTGGCTTCACTTATGGCTTCCGTAACAAAGGTCTTCAATGAAGAAAGATTCATTACCGAAGAATCAATTACTTCGCCCGCTTGTAACGGGGCAAAATCTTTCAAAACGTCTTCAGCGCCATCATTTCCGGAGAAAACAATTCTGAACTGTCTTTCGTTTTCGATGGTCCTGGAAGTTTCCGTTCCGAAAAAGTCTCCCGTATTCATATGCGCCACTGATGTCGCTGAATCTGCGCTCCAAACACCCATTCGATGAGGATTCGCTTTTGCATAATTTTTGACGGCTTTGGGGGCGCGTCTGTCCGAATTCCCTTCTCTGAGCACAGGATTCACCGCACTTCCCAAAACGCGCGCATATTTTTTGTTGATGGCTTTTTCTTCATCATTTTTTGGTTCGGCCACGTAATCGGGCAATCCGAAACCGGCTTTCTGAAGCTCCGCAATCGCTTCTTCAAGTTGCGGAACAGAAGCGGAAATGTTTGGCAGCTTAATGATGTTGGCAACCGGCGTTGCCGCCAGTTCGCCCAATTCTGCGAGTGCATCAGAAACTTTCTGGTCGTCGCTTAAGTATTCAGGGAAGTTTGCTAAAATTCGTCCCGCAAGCGAAATATCCGGAACTTCAATTTCAATACTTGCGGATCTTGTAAATGCTTTGACGATCGGCAGAAAAGAATGCGTCGCGAGCAAAGGTGCTTCATCGGTAAGAGTGTAATAGATTTTCGACATATTATTGCTTGTTATTATCTTTTGAATTATTTGACGACAGCTCCAGACAATAACTGGATTTACTGTCGTTATGCTTAGCTTTACGCTTATTGGCGTCTTAAACTTCGCGCTCTTTGGGGTAAAATTAAAAATTTAACCACAAAGAACACAATGTTTTACGCAGAGTTCGCAAAGATTAGCGCTATTTTAGTCAACTTTGATTCAAAACGTAAATCAAGAAATCAAAAGAGGCCTATCCTTGCCTCTATTAAACAATCATAATGACCTCAGAAAATTGTATTGATAGAATCGGTAAGTGGTAATCCTTCTTGGCACAAACTCCTTTCTCAATATCTCTCCTCCCCAATGGTTTGTGATTATATCTGCGGCAATAAGTCTTTCGGGAGCAGCCGTATATATTCGTGACATGCTGCGCAAGCGGATCTGGCTGAGATTTAACAATAAATGAGACTGCCCCGGGATTTGCGGAACGAATGACCTTCTGCTGAAGTTTGCGGTCTTTAATTACTGACTTCATAATTGGAAAATGTTATCGGTTATCCGTCCGAGAAGCGCTCAACGAAATAACCGGGATTTTATTGCAAAAAACGTTTAGCCCAATTTTAATTCATTCAGTCCGGAGTTAAATTCGGCCGCCCGCCCTTATGAAAAATAGGAAGATCTTCAAGTTGGTACGCAGGCTTATCGATGAACGAGAGCTTGATGATGAGAATTTAGATAATGCTTACGGCGAACTAATCGAACTGGTAGAAGCGGACCCAAAATGCGGCTGGGCATATGGACTGCTTTCCGAGATACATTACTGGTCCGGGGAATATGCTGAATCCGGAGACAAACTATTCTATTTCGACGAAGGCGTGAAGTTCGGTAAAAAAGGCGTTGACGCAGACGAGAACGCGTTGGAAGCAATCTTCTGGCTCTCGGTAAATTACGGCTCGTACGGGCAGGAAAAAGGCATAATGAAGAGCCTTTCGTTGATCAATCCGATTAAGGAACTCGCCGAGCGCGCGATCGGAATCGATGAAGAATATTTCTACGGCGGACCGTGGCGGGTTTTGGGCAGGCTTTATAACAAAGCGCCGGGCTTTCCTTTCTCGATCGGCGACAACGAAAAGGCTTTGGAGTGTTTGGAAAAAGCGCTCAAATTTGGACCGGAGTTTTATCTCAATCATCTCTTTCTTGCCGAGCTCTATATATCAGACGGGCAAAACGCCAAGGCAAAAGAGAGGCTCGAGTGGATTCTGAATGCCCCGCTGAATCCAAACCATGAACGGGAGGACGAAGGTTACAAAAGTGACGCGGAAGCGTTACTCGATAGCTTATAGTCCGGCCTTGGGCATTGATTGTTGTCCAAACTTCGGAACATTTTTCAAATCCCAGTCGTCAGATATGGTAAGTACTTGGTTAAGTAATAAAGCAGCAAAACGATGAAGGCAGTAATTTGCACAAAATACGGATCACCCGATGTCCTTCAGGTTCGGGACGTTGAAAAACCGATTCCCGGTGACAAGGAGATTTTGATAAGGGTATTTGCGACGACGGTTACTTCAGGTGACGCGAGAATACGGTCTCTAAACGTGCCTGCCGGCTTCAAGCTCCTAACGAGAATCGTTTTTGGGTTTTCAAAACCCAGAAAACCGATTCTGGGGGTTGAACTGGCGGGCGAAGTTGAAGCAATAGGCACGGACGTAACTCAATTCAATGTAGGGGATCAGATTTTTGGGGCAAGCGGTAATTTCGGTTGTAATGCGGAGTATGTGGTTGTTCCCGAAAAAGAGGCAATCGCTATAATTCCGTCGGGTATGAGCCATCAGGAAGCCGCCGCCGTTCCTTTTGGAGCGCTGTCTTCATTGGTTTATCTCAGAGACCTGGGAAAAATTCAAGCCGGACAACGTGTTCTTATAAACGGCGCTTCGGGTGCATTGGGAACCTATGCGGTACAGCTTGCCAAATACTTTGGTACGGAAGTGACCGGAGTTTGCAGCAGTGCGAATCTTGAATTGGTGAAATCCCTCGGCGCCGATCGTGTGGTCGACTACACCCGGGAGGATTTTACCGAAAACGGCGAGACCTACGACATCATTTTTGATACGGTGGGCAAACTTTCGTTTTCCCGGTGTAAGGACTCCCTTAATCATAACGGCCGCTTCCTGCTCGCCGTCGCCGGCGTACCGCAGTTCCTTCAGGTCTTGTGGACATCTCTCATTGGCAGTAAGAAGGCGGTGGCCGGGGTCGCCGTCTTTACAAAAGAGGATTTGGTTATTGTCAAAGGACTCATTGAGGAGGAGAAAATCAGGGCGGTCATAGACAGGCGCTACGGGCTGGAACAAACTGCCGATGCACACCGCTATGTTGATAAAGGACACAAAAAGGGAAACGTAGTGATCACGGTTCAAGATGAAAAACAACAACGGGTAAGAGTCAGGTAATGGACTCAAACCAAAAAATCGCGAGAATCGCCGGGTTATTTTATCTTCTTGTCGCCCTATTCGCCGGTTTCGCTCATTTTTTTGTCCGCCAGGGTATGGTCGTATCCGGCGATCCGGCTGCAACGGTCGCTAATATCAGGGCCTCCGAATCGCTATTCCGCCTCGGCTTTGTCAGCGACATATTGGCTCAGACCTGTTTTATTGTTTTACTTCTGGCTTTATACAAACTATTCAAGCCCGTAAACAAAATCCTTGCCCGGCTTATGGTCTCAATTGCATTCGTTGGTGTACCCATTTCATGCCTTAATTTGCTAAACCAATATGCCGTCCTGATTCTTTTAAGCGGATCCGGCGACCTGACAGCTTTCTCCGCTAATCAGTTAAACGGGCTGGTGATGTTTTTTCTTGATCTGCATGACACGGGATATGGCATCGCCCATATATTTTTTGGGCTGTGGTTGTTTCCTCTCGGTCTTTTAGTTTACCGGTCTGGTTTCTTGCCCAAATTTTTTGGCATCATGCTGATATTGGCGGCTTTTGGCTACCTCATCGGGATTTTTGTAAGTTTTCTATTCCCCGGCTATGCGGAAGCAATCCAACCTATTTACATCCAACCGGGACTTGCGGAAATTTCTTTTTGCCTGTGGCTGCTGATTAAAGGAGTAAAGGTTCAGCATCTTGTTTAGCGAGTGCAAAATCCCGGCAACCGATTCTTTCTAAGGCTATTTCCGCCCGCTCTTTTGGATAAATGATCGCGTGTCCGTAAATTCGTGTATTATCGTCAAACACACGAATTAGGGAGACCGAGGCCCCGATTCATATCAAAACCAAATTTTTTGTATGGAGTTCAAGGAACAATGAAAAAACTTACCCCGATCGCCGTGTTGCTATTTCTCGCGTTTGCATTGTTTGCAGGCTGCACCGAAACTCAGGAATCCGAACATTCGAAGGAAAAACCAGACGAACACGCCAAGTCCGAAACGCCCGAGTATTTCAGTTTGCGTCCCGCCGTTGAAAAGCAATACGGCTACACCCATGCTGTAAAAATCGGAAATAACATTAAGATTTCAGGTGCCGTAAGCATGGACGATAATGGTAATCCGACGGCAAAGGGAGATATGGCGCAACAGATGAAAAATTGTTACGCGGATCTCGAAAAGGTGCTGAAACACTACGGCTACAGCTTCGATGATGTAATCGTGGAAAATGTGTTTACGACAAATATGGCTGAGTTTCTCAAGCATTCCTCGTACCGAAACGAGATATACAAGAAGCAATTTCCGACGGGGACCTGGCTTGAGGTTAAGGGACTCGCATTACCGGAGTTCATGTTGGAGATCGAATTGGAAGCGCATAAATAGGCACGTTTTATTTTTTTCGGATCTAATTGGTGAACCCAGATTCGCCGTTACCGAGACTCGAAATCTTCAGGATTTGATCCTGATAGTGTTTATTCGGTTATAATAGCTTCCATCAAAAACAGGAGGAGTAAGATAATGGCGAACGTACTTATCCGGCATAAGGTTGAGGACTATCCGGCATGGAAAACCACGTTTGACGAATTCATTGATAATCGAAAGGCGGGCGGTGAACGGACGTGGCGTATCTGGCATACGGATGATGATCCGAACAACCTCGTTCTGCTTTTTGAGTGGGACGAATTGGCGAATGCCCGCAAGTTTTTGGCGAGCGCTGATTTGAAAGCAGCGATGGAAAACGCGGGCGTCACCGAACCGCCTGAAATATATTTTCTTGAAGAATATTATCGCGGACGGACGCACGATTCGAATTAAAAAACACGGACACTCGATTGCACGGTAGGCGTCGAGGATCAGCAATTTTAGCCTCGATTTGATTCTGAGTCTATGAATAACAATAAGAATTCCGAAAATCCAATAGTTTCAATAATTATGGGGAGCACTTCCGATTGGGAAACAATGAAACAGGCGGCGGGTATTTTGAATGATTTCGACGTTCCATATGAGTCCCGGGTTGTTTCCGCTCACCGGACTCCGGATATGATGTTTGATTTTTCAAAATCGGCCGAATCGAGAAATATCGAAGTGATCATAGCGGGCGCCGGGGGGGCGGCCCATTTGCCCGGAATGTGCGCGTCTCAAACCGTCTTGCCCGTGCTTGGAGTGCCGATTAAGAGCCGGGCGCTATCGGGCATGGATTCGCTTCTATCAATCGTTCAGATGCCGGCCGGGATCCCGGTCGGGACACTTGCGATCGGAGAAGCCGGCGCTAAGAACGCCGCGCTGTTGGCGGTGGCTATCCTTGCCAATTCCAGACCGGAGCTGAGAACTAAATTGAAGGCGTTCCGGGAAAGTCAAACGGAAACGGTTTCGAAATCGAAATTGGATTGAGATTGCCGTGACGTCGGTCAGCAGAGTGCGGGGTAAGGCGAAAATCTTTCAGTTGAGAACGCTTAACTAACCATCTGTATCCAATTTAGAAAGGAAGATCGAAATTAAAATGCAGGATCAGGAGAATCGAGATGCTTAGAATTGTCTTGGGTATAATCGCGGGGACCATCGTCGGGTCAATAATCTTTTTGGTTTTTCAGATGTTCAACGGATTGATTTTTCCTCTTCCGGAAGGGGCCGATTACCGTAATCAAGAGGCGATGAAAGATTTTGTTTCGGGTCTTCCTGCGGTCGGGTTTGTGCTCATCTTGATCGGGTATGCGGTCGGCTCCGTAGGGGCGGGCTATATCGCGAGAAAAATATCACGCCATGCAAGTATCGTTGCGCCAATGATCCTCGGGTTGTTGTTTTCGATCGGCTGGGCAATGAATATTTCGGCGATTCCTCATCCGCTATGGGTCATCGTGGCCGGCTTTGCGATTTATTTGCCTTTCACGTTTTTCGGTCATAAACTCGCGGCTGACTAGCTTTTTAAGAATTGATAAATCCAAACTCTACAATCGGCGTATTTGGCAGCGGACAACTTGGGCGGATGTTCGCAATTGAGGCCCGTAAGATGGGCTATCGGGTTCACACGTTTTCACCCGGCAATGACACCCCGACCGGTCATATTTCCGATTGGGAAACAGCGGCGGGCTACGAGGACCTCGATGCGGTCGTGGAATTTGCCAAATCGGTTGATGTCATCACATACGAGTTTGAGAATATTCCGTCAGCGACGATTGAAGCCGCGGGTGAATTTACTCAGGTACACCCGAGGGGAGATGTCCTGCACATCACACAAAACCGACATCGGGAAAAGACTTTCCTTTCCGAAAACGGATTTCCGGTAGCCGAATTCAGGCATATCAGGACAATCGAGGATTTGTATAGGGCAGTTGATGAAATCGGAACGCCCTCTGTACTAAAAACCGCGGGATTTGGATACGACGGCAAGGGTCAAAGCAAAATTGAATCAAATGTTGATATCGAGGAAGCCTTTGAGAAGATCGGTGAAAATGAATGCGTTGTTGAAACCTTTGTTAATTTTGCAAAAGAAATTTCGGTGGTTTGCGCCCGGGACATTCACGGAAATTTCGTTGATTACGGCGTAATCGAGAATCACCACCGGAATCATATTCTCGATGTGTCATTTGCTCCTGCCGAGATAGAGCCCGAAATCAAAAACCAGGCGGTCGAAATCGCGAGAGGTATCACGGAAAACTTTAAATTTGTCGGCACGCTTTGCGTCGAGTTTTTTCTCACCCGTAACAACGAGTTGCTCGTCAACGAAATAGCGCCGCGTCCTCACAATTCAGGGCATCTTACATTTGCAAGTTCGTGCTCAACTTCACAATTTGAACAGCAGTTACGTGCGGTTTGCGGGCTGCCGTTTGGTTCGACCGAGTTCCTTAAACCCGTCGCAATGGCTAATCTGTTTGGCGATCTATGGATTGACGGGGAACCCGACTGGGAGAAGGCTTTAGTCGAAAAAAACGTCAAGCTTCATCTCTACGGAAAAAGCGAGGCACGTCCGTTCCGGAAAATGGGTCATTTGACGGCTACCGCTAATACCGCTGCCGCTGCAGTTGAGAAAGTATTGACGGCTCGCAGAAAGTTAGTTTTAGAAGAATCAAAACCGGTTGGCAACCCAAATTCCCAACGCTAGCCCTGCAAATCCGACGATTACGCTGAGTGTCAAGTATAAAACGGCAACCAGATAGCGGTTATCGCTGACTAAACCCCAGATCTCCAATTCAAAGGTCGAAAACGTGGTAAACGCACCCAGAAAGCCGACCAGTACAAAGAGCCGCAAATTTTCATACTGTGAAAATTTCCCGGAAAAGAAAATAAGCAAAAATCCGATCAAAAACGATCCGAGTACATTGACAAAAAACGTCGGAAACGGAAATCTCTCGAATAAATTCACAAACGGTGAAATGCTTGTCAGATATCTGGCGACCGATCCAAGTGCTCCTCCTACGGCAACCGAGAGTATTTTTATGAGGCCTCCATCCATAATCACCGTCCACGCTTTCGGAATTTGAAGTCAGTATATTTGACGGAACGGTTATTTCCTATCTGGGACATTGTTTCGGGCAATCCGCTCGATTTGTTAGACTGATTTACACCACCGAAACGAAATTCTTATGTTGTGAGAAAACTCATTGCCGGCAAATTTACATCATAAGTAATCTATTTGTACAATGAACCGACTTCCTCTAAGCCGGAAGCCGTCGGATCCTTAAGAGCGGGGAATATCAGAAGTATCAGAGGCCGAAAAAGGAAAATTGTGAAACGAGTCTTACGCAGTTATCTTTATGTCTGCGTTGTATCAATTGCGCTCGCTCTCTCCGTTTCATCGCAAATCAAATATGACGACAAGTTCATCGAACGGATAGATATTTCGTTTGAAGGAAACGATCGCGATCTATCAGCTTCCGAACAGTTTCGGCTGGTTGTCAGCCAGGAGTTGGGCGATCGCTATTCTGCCGTCAATATTCGAAACGCGTTGGAGAAACTTTATGAAACCGAACGCGTCGTTTCAGTCAAGGTCGAAGCGACCGAGTTTGAGTCGGATAAAGTGCTGTTGCGGTTCATAATCCGCCGGAAGAGCCTCGCCAAGAAGATTTCAATTGAAGTCGATAGAGCAATCGGTGAGTCAATTACCGAACAAGAGCTGATGTTCCGACTGAATCTTTTAGGGCCCGGAAGTACGATTTCTCGCCGGGTGCTGGAAGAAAATGCAGATTTGATATTGACCTACCTGCGCGAACGGGGTTATTACAATGCGGAAGTCAGCTACACTCAGAATCCGCTCGGAAATGAAATTGAAGTCGAAGTAATTTTTGAAGTAAAACCGCATACTCAAGCAAAAATCGGGAAGTTTGAAATCGACATCGAGAAATTTGACGATTCAGCCGTCCGGCCCGACTTAATCCTCCAGCCTAACGCTCTATTTTCGCTGCAAAAACTGAACGATGATTTAGAGAAGATTCGCGAATCGCTGCGTGATCAGGAATACCTTGCGCCGAGGCTCGAGGAACCGAGAATTGTTTATGACAATGATAAAAATGTGATCGAAATCGAATTACGCGGATCGGTCGGGGCTAAGGTCAAAGTCATTGTTAATGAGGATGAATTGAAAATCGGGGCCAAAACGCAGAAGAGGCTGCTGCCTGTAAAACGGGAAGGCACGATCGATTATTCGGCAATCGTAGAGGGTGAACGAAGGCTCGAAAATTATTATCAGGAACGCGGCTTCTTTTTTGCCACTGTTACCCCTAGTTGTTCAGTAACTCCAGAGTTTAAGCCGGATGAGGCAAGTGAAACGGAAAACGACACTGAGGACTTATGCACCGCGCTGAGCGGGGCGGATCTCGCCGGCCGTGAAGTCGAAGTCAAATATGACGTCGATCTCAATCGCCGGCTCAAGCTCGTTGATATTCGACTCGAAGGAACCGACAAGTTAACGATTCCGGAGATCGAAACGGTCCTCGAATCTCAGAAAGCGAATGCTTTCGGATTCATCCCGTTCTTTGGCTACGGTCGCGGATACACGAGCCTCGAATTGCTTCGAAAAGACCGTGATACGATCGAATCCCTGATGCAAAAACTTGGATACAGAAATGCGAGTGTCGGTGTAAAGCAAGGTGTATCGCCGCAGGGTGAAGAACTGATCATCACTTTTGTGGCGCGCGAAGGAGTGCCGACAATTATCAGCGAAGTTGAGATTTCAGGAAATTCCGTTGTGCCGGAAGCCACTCTGCGAACCGAACTCCCGGATTTGGTAGGCAAGAAGTTTTCGCGGGCCCGAGTTCGCAACGGCGCCAGAAAGCTTGCCGAGTACTACGCCAAAGAAGGTTATTACGATGCCCGGGTCAGCTTTTCGACAACGGAATTCGCTGAGCCGCCGGGATCGGACGAAGATCAAATTAAGGTCACCTTCAAAATCGAAAATGAGGGTAAGCAGGTAATTGTAAACCGAATACTCTTAAACGGTAACGAGAATACGAAATCGAAAGCGATCCTCAAGTTTATCGATTTGAAAACGGACTCGAAATTAAAGTTAACCGATGTTTTTTCGAGCGAACAGACCTTATACGCGACAGATGCTTTTCAGAGGGTGGAGGTTAAGCCAGAACCCGCCGGCGAAACACCCAACGGCGAATACCGCCAATCTGACATCATTATTAATCTTGAAGAAAAGAAACCGCGTCTTATAACTTATGGCGGCGGATTTTCAACCGATGTTGGCTGGAGCGGTTTTTTTGATATCAGGCACTTTAATCTGTTCCGAACGTTAAAGCAGGGCGGCGCTCAGATTCGGTGGAGCCAGCGGCGGCAGCTTGTCCAGCTTGACTTTCTGAATCCGCGATTCATTTCTGACGGGAAGTATGAAGACGGACGAAAACGGTATGCGCCCTTGATATTTACTGCCCAGTATCAGAGGGATTCCACGGTCACAAGGTTCTTTCGATCGACCTTTGACCAGGGCACTTTCGGGATCGTTCAAAGAATTGATGAGAACGGAATGCCGGTCGACGAATTCGGAAATTCTACAGGCGACCCGACCATTAACCGGTTTACCGTTTCGGCAGAATCTCAACGCACGATCAGCCGAAAAGACCGAAGCATAGTATTTTTTAAGTACAGGTTTGAAGATGTCAGGTTGTTTAGTTTTGAAAGCCTGCTGATAAAAGACCTGTTACGGCCCGATGCAAAGATCCGGACTTCGGGTCCGGTTACGACGTTTGTTCGGGACACCCGCAAGAACTGCTCGGTAAGAAACACGTTGCTTGAGGTGATCGCCAATGGTGAGCCGGGCAGCCCGTGCCGCTACAATGCCGGTGACTCGACTCACGGGGATTATTTAACGGCGGAATATAGCGTTTCGTTGCCCGCACTTGGTGCGAATATCGGATTTCACAAAGTTCAGGTCAGCTACAATCGTTATCATACCTTTTCGGCCTTAAAAAATACGACGATTGCATCCCGTGCGGTACTCGGGATGGCGAGTGTATTCTCGACGGGAGATAGATTTTCTGCTGCCCAGTTTCCGGGACTATCCGGTATCCTCCCGATCAGCGAACGGTTTTTTGCAGGCGGATCGACAACCCTTCGGGGATTTGATTTTGAAGCGGCGGGTCCCAGAATCGCCGTGGTTCCGCAAGGCGTTTTTAGGAATCAAAGCGGCGAAATCATAGATTTGAATCCATTTACGATTCCGTTTGGCGGAAATGCCCTGGCGATTGTAAACATCGAAGCGCGGATTCCGTTGAGCGAAAGCGTGCGCGGCGTAACTTTTTACGATGGAGGTAACGTCTTTCGAAGTATTGGGGAAGTGTTCAAACCGAAAGAAGTTCCCGTCAACGATATATTTCAAACGAATCTCCGGGCTGTTTGGTCACATACCGTAGGACTCGGGATTCGGATCAAAACACCGGTCGGGGGTGAGTTCGCGGTTGATTATGGCCATCTGCTCAACCCCCCGAGTTTTATAATTCCACAACAAAACCCGCCCAATGGAGTATTCAGACTCAATCAAGGGCAGGTTCATTTTCGGTTTTCGCAGGCTTTTTGAGCCGAGCGGGAGTATTAGTTAATTTCCTTTGACGAGATAACGTGAGTTTCATCCAATTCTACAACTAACGAATCCTCCTCCGGATTCTCAATCGGCTCCGCCTCGACCGTTTCCTGGATGTTTTCTTCATCGACCGTGATCGTCTCCGCATTTTTCAGTCTTTCGAGACGGGCGCGTGATTCAAGTCTTTCGAGCCTCTTGCGGGATTCCATTTTTTCTAATTTATCGCGCTTGAGTTTCGCCTTTCTACGACCCTTGACGGCATACATTTCCTTATCCGCTGCGATAATCAGCTGGTCGAGTGTTTCACCCGAATTAGGATAAGCTGCCGCTCCCATGCTTACTCCGACGCTGGCGAACTTTCCTTTTCCGATATCGAGTTTATATTCTCTTACAGCTTTTTCGATTCTCTGGCATAGGTCGCGAACGTCTTCATGGGTCGTTTCGGGTATGATTGCTACAAATTCGTCGCCTGCATAACGGGCGAGGAAGTCGTAGTCTCTTAACTGCCGCCTCATCACAATCGAAATGTCTTTCAGAAGTTTATCGCCAACCTTGTGGCCGTAAGTGTCATTTACAGCTTTGAACCCGTCAAGATCAAGCATGAGAATCTGGAAACCGGTACCCTTGCGGCGTGCGCGGGCGATTTCCTTTTCAAATTGAAGCTGCATGCTGCGGGTATTCGGCAGCGCCGTCATCGAATCGGTAAGTGCCCGATTTTCGGTTTCCGCATGTCTCAGCGACGTCCAAATGGCGTCGGATGCTATTCTCGAGAGCGTTTCTAGGAGACGCATATGCTCATCTTCATAGGCATCTAATTCGCAAGAATATAGCGATACCGCACCGAGCAGCTTTTCGTTTGCGATCAACGGCAGCGATGCCATCGAAGTATATTCCTGTATAAACTCCATCTGGTAGAATGAGAAATCAAGGCCTGGATTAATATGATAGATCGGCTGGCGTTTTTTCAATGTATAGCCGGTTGCGCCCTGTCCAACCTTTATTTTTCGATTCTTGAGTGACTCGCTGTGTTTTCCTTCCGCATGTCTTGCGATGGCGACGTTCTTGGTTTCATCGAGCAGATAGATTACGCAGGTATCAAGTGGTACCAGCTCGCCGATCTTCTTGATGAACAGTTTCAACGTTTCTTCGAGGCTAACCGAAGAACTAAACACACGCGCAAGCTCGTAAAGTGTAAAGACCTCACGATTCGCGCGTTTTATCTGTTCGACGTAAGTCGGCGAACTACTTTCATACGCTTCATCCTCTTCTTCGTGGCGGACGTCAAGTTCATATGCCAAATTCTTCCGGATCACTTTTGATTCAAAGCGTGCCAAATTGCGCAAGAAGATATCCACAATTCGGGGGTCGAATTGATTTCCGGCCGCACTCAGCAGGAATCGCCGTGCGTCGTCTCGTGATACTGAAGGCCGGTATGGCCGTGCGCCGCGCAAAGTGTCGTATGCATCAGCAACCGCCAGAATTCTCGCGGTGAGCGGAATCTGTTCTTTTTTGAGCCCTTCCGGGTAACCCGACCCATCCCAGCATTCATGATGATATTTAACGGTTGGAATTACCGGATAGGAAAAATCGACCTTTTCGAGAATTGCAGCTCCAACCTCGGGATGGATTTTCATCTTTTCCATTTCCGCGGGAGTCAGTCTTCCCGGTTTGTTTAGAATATGATCGGGTACCGCAAGTTTTCCGATGTCATGCAGCAGGGCTCCGGTCCGCAGCGCTTGGATCTCTTCCGGAGAAAGCTCGAGCGACTTACCTATACCAACGGCATAGATTTGAGTTCTTGTAACATGTCCGCGTCCCACCTGATCACGCGCGTCAATCGCAGTCGCCAGCGCTTCGACGGTTGCCACATGGACGCGGCTCGCCTCTCTCGTTTCCTTTGTTTTTTGCGCAAGAAGCTGTCGATGGACACGATATGAAAGATGCGCAAGTACCGTAACCGGCAATACCAATACACCAAAAAGGAGTCCAAAATAGATGATCAGGATGTGAAAAAGGAAGGCCGTAGCAACGCTCAGTGCTGTTCCGGCGCCTGTCGAAAGGACCTTGTCGGTCCACTGATCCGGCGCTTGAGACGGTCTCTCAAATCTTTGAAACAGGGTGTAGAGCAGAGCGTGAATAATCCACTGGACCAAACCGATTACGATCAATCCGCCCAACAACCAAAAAGCGTTGATCGGAGTTTTGGCGACCGGGTAATCCGTAAAACCGAATGTGGCAGTCAAGGCAAGGTAAAAAATAGTTGCTGACGCAAAAGTACTCAGCAGGCGGGCAGCTGATTCTGCAATCGATCGCGCCGTGTTTTGTTTCCACAACCGGTAATTGCCGATTTCCGACAGAATCACAAGAATGACTCCGCCTCCGATACCTACCCAAACAACCACAAAGTACGTCAATACCTGCTTTGCGGAAAAATTAACGTTAGTTCCCGGGATTCGGATCTCGTATTGACTTACGATCAAGCCTATGAATGCGCACACTCCGAGAACAGACCAGCCGGTGAACGAAATCGATATGCTTTCGTAGGCAGCCGATCCAATAGCTATTATCGATAACGCAAGCAGCGCCACCAGATATGCCTTTGTCCGGAAATTGTGTTCGGAAAGTTTGATAATTTTCACCCGTTAAAACTCGAAATATGAGTTGTTTTTAAAAGGGATGGCAGGTAAGAGGCTGGATTTATCGCAACTCGGGTCTCCGGCTGCAGACAGCGAAATCAATTTCGCGTTTCGCTGTTAGCTTACGTGACCTTCGTAAAATCCTTTCGATAATGGGTCGATTCATAAACGACGGCGTAATTGAATACCCTTAGAATTACGCGCATTTAATCCGGTAGCCTAAATTGACCGATAGAGTACAATTAAGAAACGAGACAAAATTCTCTAACTGGTTTTCGGCAAAATTTTGCTTCGTTCAGTATTGTCAAAGAGATAAACAAATCTCCATTAATGAGTTTACTTTATACAACCAATAATTGCAATGTTTTCTTTGCTTAAACAACGTTTAATTAACTGAGTAATTCTAGGTTTCGCGAACGGGTTAACCAATGAACCGGAAATCAATTTTTCAAATCGAAGAGTTTAATCATTTAATCGGAATGATCGATCAAATTCGTTTTTCTTTTTGGATGACATATCCCGGGTGCGGACGCTTGTTTTTTAATGCGGCAGGTGTACTATTTTTTAACGCACTGTTGACCTTTGGCGTTATTTGCCAGGAATCCGAAGAAATTATTCGCATCGACACGGATCTCATCGCTTTTGAAGTGTCTATTGCTGACCGCGAGGGAAATCCCGTGCGCGGGCTTCAGGTCGAAGATTTCAAATTGTCGGTTGACGGCGTGTATAAACCGATAGATTTCTTTACGCCGATAAGAAAACGCGATCAAAACCGTCCTCTTTCAGTCGTTTTTGCACTCGATGTCTCCGGAAGCATAACCGGCGAAGAACTCACAAATCTGCGTTCGGCAATGCAAAAGTTCATTGCCCGCCTCGCCGACTATGACTCACATTTTGCTGTCATTACGTTCGGGATGAATGTAAAGGTTTTAAGGAATTTTACCAATGATCCGGGAAGGCTTTATAAGACCTTTGATAAAATCGCACGAGAGCGGGACGGACTCTCGACCCATGCTTATGATGCCGTAGATCATGCGATCAGATTGATCGAACGGAAATCTCCTAAAAGCATTGGGCGGAAGATTCCGAAACGGGTGGTGATTGTAATCACCGACGGTTATCCCGTCGGCGATACGGTTTCTCCGGCGACCGTGATAGAGCGTGCAAATAATGCGGAAACCAGTGTTTACGCGCTAATCCTGCCGTCATATTCAAGACTTTCAGTCGGCAATAAACCGGTACTAACGCTTCTTGAAGCGAGCGGCCTGACGGAGAAAACCGGAGGCCGTTCTTATTATGCAACCCAAAAGAATTTCGACCCGATGTTCACCGTTTTGGCTGACGAGATTACCGCATCATATGCCCTTGCATTTTATCCCAACGACGAAACAAGGATCGCAGAGAAATTTTATAAGGTTAAAATTGAGACGAGAAGAGACTTTCAAGTCACGCAAAACCGTACGGGTTACAGGATCTTGAAAAATAGATAATTATCGGGCCGGCGTCGGTTTTTATTCATCGTCATAAATACTGAATTCGTCATCATCGTCCTTGTCCATAAACGGATCAAGTTCGATAGGATCCATCCCTACAATTTCCAAATCGACTCCGCATTCATCGCAGGGAATGATGGAGCCTTGTTCGAAATCTCCGCCCACGTAAACATCTTCCTCACATTCAGGGCAAACAGCAATTGGCATGTTCTTATCCTCCGAATTTCGATAACTTTTTAAGCGAAATATAAAAAGCGAGCAAAATACAATCGCCTCAAAACAATTTAGCTTTTTTCGAAACTATTTGGCAAGATGTTTTTATGCGATTCCCTCTGGACCTGAAATCACCAGTTAAATACGACGTTGTGGGATTTGGAACGAATGCCGTCGACTATCTTATCGAGGTACCGCACTACCCTGAATTCGATTCAAAAGTGGAACTTGTAGGGTATGTTCAAGCGGCCGGCGGCGAGGTCGCGACCGCAATGGCCGGTCTCACCCGGCTGGGTCTGAAAACCGCATATATCGGACAGTTTGGAAGCGATCCGGAGGGCGATTTTGGCCTGCAAAGTTTGCGTGATGAAGGGGTCGACGTGTCATTCGCACGGCAAATCGAAGGCGCGAAATCTCAGATCGCATTCATCATAATTGACGTCACCAACGGCGAACGGACCGTGATCTGGAAGCGAGATAAAAAGCTGCATTATTCAGAAAACGATATCGATGAAACGGCGGTCGAATCAACCAGGGTTTTTCATTTTACACCGCACGACACTGACGCGTCGATCAGGCTCGCCGCGTCCGCTAAAAAGCACGGCGCCATTGTTTCGATCGATATCGACAATGTTTTTGACGGGATCGAAAGACTATTGCCGCTGGTTGATATCTTGATAGCATCGACCGAATTCCCTGAAAAGTTTACGGGGACCGCTGACCGTCGAAAATCCTTAACCGAGCTAAACGCGAAATTCGGTAGTTCAGTGGTAGGGGTAACAATCGGTCAAAACGGTTCGCTCATTTTATGCCAGGACAAATTCATTGAAACGCCCGGTATGCCGGTTCCGGGCGGATGTAAAGATACGACAGGTGCCGGGGATTCCTTTCGCGCCGGTTTTTTGTTTGGGTTACTGAAAGGCAAGTCGGTTGAGGAAACCGCCCGTATTGCCAACGCCGTAGCCTCACTTAAGTGCCGCGCGGTTGGGGCGAGGACGGCTCTTCCGACATATGACGAACTTGAAAGGGCACTGCTCGTTTAGGCCAACATCCGCTTTTGACCGAATTTTGCGTTAAAGACTGCGACCAAAAATGAAACAAACATGATTGCTGCAGCCGTCCAGAAAGTCCTCAAAATCGTGGAATCGTCAATCCGGTCAAACTGGTTGTTTAACAATACGGCCGCGATGGCGGGCCCGACAGCCCGCGCCAGACTGGCCGCCGATTGCATTATTCCAAGAACCTTACCCTGTTCTTTCCTTGCGGCAAATTTAGATGCGAGGCTTGTCAAAGCGGGCGAAGATAATGAATTTCCCAACGAAAAGAACGTGACGCTGATCAGTAATGCCATCAGTCCGCCGCTTGCGGGACCGATGTAGGGAACCGCGATGAGGCTCCCAAACAGCACTAGGCAACCGACGACAACCATCCAGGATTCGCCGAATTTTTCAGCTAATCGACTGAATAACAGCCCCTGAAAAATAATCGCCAGGGTTCCGATAAAAGCGAATATATATCCATTTTGTTCGGCATTGTAGCCAAAGCGAAACATCGTGTAGAGAGTGAACGATGCGGTCATAATCGAAAATGCAGTTATCAATAGGAAATAAAGAAGTGTAATGGTTGAAAGCGTTTTATCTCCAAATGCCCCCAACAGCTCAGCAAACCGATTTGATTTAACATCGGTTTCGAAATCACGCTCCGGCCGGCTTTCGGGGAGAAAGAAATAAAGCGCTATCGCGTTTGCAAACGTCAAGACAGCGGCAAAGAGAAACGGCACGTGGATGCCGTATCGACTCAAAATGCCTCCGATCGCGGGGCCGAATATAAATCCAAGCCCGAACATCGCTCCAAACAGCCCCATTCCTTTTGCACGGTTCTTGATACTCGTCACATCGGCGATGTAGGCCTGGGCGGCCGATATATTCCCGCCGGTAATACCCGAGATGACGCGCCCCGCAAAGACCATCCAGAGTGCCGATGCAAAACCGATAAACATATATCCGACACCGGATCCGATCAGGCTTACAAACAAGACCGGACGCCGGCCGTATCTATCGGAAAGGCTTCCTAGAAGCGGCGCAAAAACAAACTGCATAGCCGAATAGACGGCGAATAGAAATCCAACCTCAAACGGGGAGGCATTAAAGGTTTCGCCGTAGAATGGGAGCAGCGGAATGACAATTCCAAAACCGACCAGATCGATAAAAACCGTGATAAAAATTATTATCAACGGTTTCGTAAAGAATGTGTCTGTTTGATTGGAATTTTCGGACGGTTGATTCATCTGGTGTTAACACTAAAATGAAGGATGAAAATATGCAATGCGGTGGATAAGTTTCGTTTGGAGACACTGCTCCGGTCAAATTTTTGTTGTAAGATAGCTAAAAAAAATGGGGTTTTTGTAAGTGATTCAAGAAACAATCAAGTCTAAATCGTGGATTCTATTGATAGCGGCGCTCCTGTTTTGTGCATCCGGCCGGTCCGACGCCCAGCAGCGCCGCGGAGCAGCCAATGCAACGGAAAAAGCCGCTGCCGTAAAATCGGTTCCGCGCGAGGTAAGCTATACCGTTTCAATGTCAAACCCCTCGAACCATCTGCTTGAGGTGGAAATGAAGATTAGCTGGGCCAGGGCCCCGGAAAAAACAGAAGTGAAAATGGCGGTTTGGACGCCGGGGAGCTATTTGGTGCGGGAGTATGCAAGACATGTTCAGGATTTTGTAGTTGTAGACGGAACGGGGAATTCACTTGATTGGCAGAAAATTAACAAGAACACTTGGCAGATAGAAACAAATCGAGCCAATCAGATAAGGATCGGTTATCGGGTTTATTCAAACGAGCTGACCGTTCGCACAAATGAACTTAATTATGAACACGCGTTTTTTACGCCGGCTGCGCTTTTAATGTTTCCAAACGGGCATCTCGATATTCCATCGACAGTTACTGTTAAGCCGTACGGAGACTGGAAGGTTGCCACGGGGCTCAAAAAGATTGCTGACCGCGCCAATTCATTTCACGCCGATAATTATGACATTCTGTTTGATTCACCGTTTGAGGTAAGCGATTTCAAGGAAAAGAAATTCAGCGTGAGAGGTATCCCGCACCGCTATGTCGTGACTGGGGAAGGTAATTACGACCTCGACCGGATCGCGGCCGATACTGCGAAAATCATCGAAGAATGTTACAAGATCTTTGGCGAACTGCCTTTGCAGGATTATACGTTTATCTTGAACCTCCGGGGCAGAGGCGGTCTTGAGCATTTAAACTCGACGGCCCTCCAGTTTGATCGATTCGGATTCGAGTCTGAATCCCGATATCTTTCGTTTCTCGGTCTGGTGGCCCACGAGTATTTTCACTTGTTCAATGTTAAAAGGATTCGCCCGTATCCCCTCGGGCCTTTTGACTATGAAAATGAGAATTATACGAAGCTGCTTTGGGTTGCGGAGGGAACGACTTCTTACTATGAATGGGTCTTAATGCGGCGTGCCGGTTTGTATCGTGCCGAGGATGTACTCGATAATGCGGCAAAGATCGGCGAGTCTTTGGAAACCCAGCCCGGGCGATTTCAAACCAGCCTGGAAGAAGCAAGTTTCGATGCCTGGATAAAAGCCTATCGACCCGATGAACATTCTATCAACCGCCAAATATCATATTACAGCAAAGGAGAACTCGTAAATTTCTTGCTGGACATCAAAATCCGTACTGCATCTCAGGGTGCTAAATCGCTTGACGACGTCCTCCGTTTGCTGTACGACGAATATTATAAAAACGATAAAACCTATACGTCGGAAGATTTCCAGAGGATATGTGAAATTATGGCGGGAACGGGCCTTGATAAGTTCTTCGAAAGTTATGTCCGCGGAAAAGATGAGCTGAACTTCAATCAAATTCTCCGCGAAATGGGGCTCGAACTGAAGAAATCAAAACCGGAGAATAATGATGCGTATTTAGGGGCGAATTTTTCAGAATCAAACGACATTCTGAAGATCATTTCAATCCCTTCCGGTACACCGGCTTATAAATCGGGATTGAATTCAGGAGACCAAATTGTGGCCATTGATGGATACCGCGCTACGAAATCAACCGTCAATTTTCATATTTCCAGGAAGAAGGCGGGTGACAAAGCCGTAATGACGGTATTCAGACACGACAAATTGCGCGAGATTGACGTTACGCTTGGAAAAACTCCGGCCTCCGGGTATAAGATAGTGCCCGTTTCAAATCCGACAGCGCAGCAGGAAGCTCTATTTCTGGAGTATTTAGGCGAAGGCTTGTCAAAGCCTTGAGTTTTGCTATCCGGTGCAGCCTTTGTAATCTTCCCCCCGCCGGATTAGAGATAAATAAAAAATATATGGCAATGTTCTATCGAAATTTTATTTTCTTCGCGGTGTGTCTGGCAATTTTTGCCGGATGCTCGGAAAAGGATGCAAAACCTGAAGAAATCGCGCCGATCGATTTGCGAAACGTGCCGGCTCAGCAATTGAATTATCGATTTGAAACCGATATTCCGGCACCTGATCAAAAAGGCGGACCCTCGCAGAGTGAAGAGCGCAATGAAGCCGTCCAGGCCGATTTTGATCAAAATCGCCCGCAGGAAAGCCTGGACCGTACGGTTACGTCACCGGATAAGCAGCGCGTTCTGGCGGTTTATCGAAAAGCCAACGATTCAGAATCCGAGTTCCGGCTCGATGTCTATTCACCGGCAGGCAAAATTATAAAAAAGGTAACGCACGGTGAAATGGCTGTTCATTTTCCCGGGACGATTGTGTGGTCACCCGATTCTAACAATGTCGCATTTATCGCGATGGTCAGGGACGGGCAACCGTCGCCTCCGTTAAATCAGGATGGAAACAAAACCGGCCAGACCGGTTCGGAGAAGCCACCGGAAGAAACAAAAAATGAAATCGATTCGAACACATCGGCCGATTCCGAGGCATCCACGTCGGCGACCCCGGATTCAATGGAACCGCCTAAAGATGTATTAACTTTTAGAACCGAACAAATCTATATTTGTGACTTAAATGGGGAAGACGTAAGACCGATAACCCAGAACGAAGGGCTGATGTATTTTTATGCGGTTTGGGCTCCCGATAGTTCTGCGCTTGTCGCCCTCGCCGCTCCGTTCACGGAATGGAGAATCAGAGAATTCCAGGTACAAAAAACCGGGGAACGGTTTATACCGGCAGGCCGTCCGAGACTAATTGAAAAGAATGGCCGGGAACGGCTCCTGGATGACTATGCGACGCCCGTACATCCGGTCTGGTCACCCGATTCCGCCAAGGTCGCTGTCGCATTTAACAAACAAGTACGGATTTATGACGCGATCGGCGAAAACCGCACCCAGGCTGCGATACCACTCCGCAATCAGCTTCTGCTGGCCGCCAAGGCATACGAAGATAAGCTGAGAGCGGAAGAGGAGGCGCGGGCGGCAAACGGCAACACAGGAAACAGCGATGGTGCTCAAGATACCGGTAACAGCTCCGCTAACGGCATTTCGCTGGCGAATTCAAATGTTGATGCTAACGCCCCGACCACGACGTTGCCGGACGCAAACACACTTGTATCCTTTAATCCAATAATCAATTTGGTTTGGGAACAAGCCGGGATACTTTACCTCGAAACCGGCTATCTAAAAAATTATGTGGGTAATGAAGCCGAAAACCGAAGCAGCTATTTGCGCTGGCATCGTCTGCTGTTAAGCCCACAGTCGATCGCCTTGAAACCTGTACAACAGCCGTAAATCTCTATGAAAATGAACTTTAAGACTGTTAGCGAAGTATATGACGCAAATAACAGGATTCGCCGGAAATTGATCGATACGGTCAGCGGTTTGAGCGATCAACAGGCGGGGCTTAACTCCGAAAACGGAAAGTGGACGATCCAGGCGATTGTCGAACATCTGTTCCTCGTTGAAGCCAGTATGACGAAAATTTCATCAAGGTTACTCGAAAAAGCAGAGGCCGCCGGCAAAGAGTCTGACGGCGGCTTTAGCCTGTCAGAAGGGTTTTTTAAAAATACTTCAGACATTGAGGACCGCAAATTTGAGGCGCCCGATGTCGTTTTGCCGGGCGGCAGTCAATCGATCTCGGAATCACTCGCATTGTTAAATCAATCACGCGAAAAACTTAACAGGCTTCGCCCAAAATTTGAAAGTTTGGATGGGTCGGGCTATACGTTTCCCCATCCATTGTTCGGTCCGTTGACCGCTTTTGACTGGCTCGCGCTGATCGGCGGTCATGAAGCAAGACACACCCGTCAAATTTTGAATATACTTGCAAACCATCGATGAATTCTGCGATCGAAATACTTCTGGCCGATGACGACCCCGTTCTGCTTGAACTGTTACCGGCCCAGCTGACGGCAAAAGACCTGCGGTTTACGACCGCCGAGACCGGCCGTGCGACGATCGAGTCGATTGCGGATGCTGAATATGACGTCGTATTGCTCGACGTCGATCTGCCGGACATCTCGGGTCTCAAGCTCCTATCTGAAATCAGGCATTCCGAAAATTTTCCCGAGGTCATAATGCTGACCGCGGATAAGAGTCTCAAATCCGGTGTCGACGCAATGAAGAGCGGGGCCTACGACTATGTCACCAAGCCGGCGGAACCGGAAGAAGTAGAAGCCGTGATTCGAAAGGCTGCAGAAAAGCACAGGCTTGTCCGGCAAAATGAAAAACTGAGGGCAGCGGTCCGTCGGCAAAATGCAAGTCTCACCGTTCGTCCGATCTATGCGAGTTCGTCAATGAAAAAGATTTTTTCTCAGGCTGAACGGGTTTCAAATCTCGATACCACATTACTCATAACCGGGGAATCGGGTACCGGAAAGGACGTCCTCGCCCGCTGGGTCCACTCGCAGAGCTCACGCGGTGAATTTCCCCTGATCTCGGTAAATTGCGGCGCGCTTCCCGAGAATCTGTTCGAGTCTGAGTTTTTCGGATATGAAAAAGGAGCATTTACCGGGGCCAGCAAGCAAAAAATCGGCCTTATCGAAGCAGCCGATGGTTCAACCTTGTTTCTTGACGAAATTGGCGAAATGCCGATACCGATGCAGGTCAAACTTCTTCATTTCCTGGAAAACGGAAACTTTAGAAGGGTAGGTGCGACCAGTGACCGCAAATCAGACGTCAGGATCATTGCCGCAACCAACAAAGATCTTGGAGAAGAGATCCGAAGCGGCAATTTCAGATCTGATTTATTTTACCGGCTGAATGTAATCGCGTTTCATATACCGCCGTTAAGAGATCGAAGAGACGACATCCCCGCATTGGTCGAATTCTTCCTTGAAGCACTTGCTCAGAGTTACAATCGCGCTGGCTTGACCATAAGCCGCCGGGCGAATACCCAACTACTGAACCATCTTTGGCAGGGAAATATTCGCGAATTAAAGAACACACTCGAAAGAACGGTCGCTCTTTCGGAAGGGAATACAATCGACGAGATTTTCGGGTTGGATGAACAGCGTGATCATTTCGAAGATAAAGGAACAACAGCCGGTTTCGAACTCATTCCGCTCGCCGAAGTTGAAAAACGCCACATTATCAAGACCCTCGAAAAGGTCGACGGCCAACGGGAGAAAGCCGCCTCAATTCTCGGAATTACCTCGCGGACCCTCTACCGAAAATTAAAAGAATACGAAAACTAAACGGACAAAATTTCCGATACTGCGGGTTTGTCTGACAAATTGTCCTAGACATACTGCGATGAAGTTTTTTTCGGAATTGGCTTCCCTGTTTCGTAACTAGCACCAAATAGGGTGCTTACGCCTTAATGAGCGGCGCCGGAACGTTTTGGCACGGAACTTGTATTAACCCTTATTGTGTAATGACGTTTCCTTCCGAGAAGACCTTTTTTTGGGGGCAAGGGATTTGAGGTTGGAAACGTCTTCACAGTTCTTAGTCAACTTCAAAGAATGTGTTTTCGATTTTTGACCACAAATGCGGACCGGCCAGGCTCGCAGAATTCGGACAGCAAAGGTCCGCAGTAATCGGATTCGATGTGGGAAAGCGGGGCGGGGGTAGCCTACTTTCTCACTAGCTCAGTCTTGATACGGACCCTTCAGGGCTGAGCAACTTTATAAACGAGGCGATCATCGTCTCGTTTTTTTTTCGTTCAAA
Source organism: Aridibacter sp. (assembly GCA_041576495.1). GTDB lineage: Bacteria > Acidobacteriota > Blastocatellia > Pyrinomonadales > Pyrinomonadaceae > Aridibacter. The sequence continues at coordinate 38,133 of JBFGKW010000016.1, forward strand.
TGAAATAACCCGCCGGGGATTTGTTAAAGTATTGGGGAATGACTCTTTCAACCGGACATAAATCGAGGGGGCGCGGTCAAGGAGAACGGCCACAGACCGAAGTAATTCTCGAGTCTTTGAGCGAGGGAATTTGCCAGTTATCGGCTGCGGGTGAAATTACTTACCTCAACCGGGCGGCTGAATCGATGCTTGGCAAATCGCGGGATGAGGTTGTGGGCAAACCTTACTGGGAAGTTTTGTACTCTAAACCCTTAGAAGAGTTCTCGGCGGAACAGCCGTTTTGCCCAATAAACTTCACCTTGACTTCGGGTGAGATTTCCCATGTTAAATCGGAGTTGTTTACCGGAAACGGCAAACGCGAGATCCAAGTCGAGTATATTTGCGTTCCCCTTTTCGAAGCGAATGAGATTCGCGGTGCCGTCGTTTCTTTTCAGGATATTGCTGAACGGATTGAGGTCGAATCAGCGTTTTCTGCAGCACGTGATGCTGCTCTTGCCGCCGCGGAATCGCGGGGGGCTTTTTTGGCGAATATGAGCCACGAGATTCGCACGCCTCTCAACGGAATCCTTGGTACCGCGAATTTGTTGCTCGATTCGGATTTACCCGAAGATCAACGGAAGTTTGCCCGGAATTTGATGTCGAGCGCCGAAATGCTGAGAAGTATCCTCAATGAGATTTTGGATTTTTCAAAAGTCGATGCCGGCGCCTACGTCCTTGAAAAGCACGCGTTTGACATTTATGAACTGGCGGAAATTGCGGCGGAGATATTTTTACCGGTTTCCGACCAAAAGGGAATCGGGCTTCGGTTTGATTTTGGGGATCAGGATGCCGGCCCGCTGATCGGGGATCAGAATAAAATCCGCCAGGTGTTGAATAACCTGCTCAGCAACGCCATTAA
>JBFGKW010000017.1:0-37869 GCA_041576495.1 Aridibacter sp.
AGGGCGGTGAAGATAAAGAACTTTATGGCTGCATAGATCCGGTTGGTTCCACCCCAAATGCCGATCAGAAAAAACATCGGAACGAGCGACGCTTCAAAAAACAAATAAAATACCAACAGGTCAAGAGAAACAAAGACACCGATCATCGCGCTTTCAAGCAACAGAATAAAAATGTAAAACGCCGGCTGGTGTTTTTTGATCGAATCCCAGCTCGCGATGACCGCAATCGGCATGATAAATGTCGTCAGAATCACAAGCCAAAGACTTAGGCCATCGATTCCCACGTGATAGTTGGTGTTGATGGCATCGATCCAGGCCACCTTCTTGACGAAGCTGAAGCCGTTTTGAGTTAGCCCCCCGTTTCCCAAAAGCAGCAGAGAATAAAGGAAATTAGCGGCCGTGAATACTAATGTGATCCATTTAAGATGTTCCAACCGGTTCGAAAACAAGTTGTACACGAGTAACGCAACTGCTCCCACTGCAGGCAGTAAGATCAAAATCGTTAAAAGATTGTCTATTGAGAAACCCATTTTTTAATAGTAGCCTTTCGATCCGAACACATTCCCAAGCCCCGTCATAGCTGATCCTCAAAAGCGCTTACCCGGCCGGGAAAAGGCGCAAGCCGCCAGCCGGCTATGAAACTAAAGTGATGCCGTAATAAATAAAATATCCGATGACGACTAGCGCCCCGAACAATATCAGCGCCGCGTATGAACGGACAAACCCTACCTGGATCCTTCTCGCCGCAGAACCAAGCTCAGATACAAAACTCCCTATCCCGTTTACGGTACCGTCTATAAAACCGACGTCAAATCCCTTCCAAAGCCCGTCCCGGGCAATGTTTGTGATCGGATCGACAATTCCTTTGTTGTAAATCTCATCGAGATACCATTTTCGCTCAAAAAGCCGCGGCATTTTCAAAAGCAGGTTTTTCCGGAAGAAAAAGAAAGCTCCGATGACTGCCAATACCGCGATACCAAAGGAAAACAATGCAAGGTAACGTTCCGCTGCTATTTCCTCAGGCGAATGGACCGCATGAGCGGATTCACCGGCTTTTTGCGGTTCGGCGAGGAAATGCTTGATTTCTTCCTTTCCGTGGGCATCGTGACCTACCTTTGCGATAACCGGTTCAAGCGTATGCTCAAATACGTTTATATCGCCAAACCCGGCAACTGAACTTATCGCATAAGGAATTCCAACAAATCCGCCGACGGTAGAAAGAATTGCCAGCACGACGAGAGGAACGGTCATCGTCCATGGCGACTCGTGCGGCTTGAAATCGGCCGGTATTGCGTGATGCTCGTCGTCATCTGAATGATCCTGATGTGCGTCGGCAGGCAATTCATCATGAAAGCGTTCCTTTCCCCAGAACGTCATCACCATTAACCGGGTCATATAAACCGCAGTCAGGACAGCCGTGATCACCCCGATAATCCAGAGAAAAGTTGCCCAATTGCCGAATGCAGTGTTGGCGAAGGTCTTATACAAAATTTCATCTTTTGAGAAAAATCCGGCAAACGGGAACCACCCCGCTATTGCTAAAGTTCCGATCAGCATCGTAATCCAAGTGAGCGGCATGTATTTTTTCAAGTTACCCATCTTTCTCATATCCTGTTCGTGGTGCATTCCGTGAATCACCGAACCCGATCCCAGGAAGAGGAGGGCCTTAAAAAAGGCATGGGTCATAACGTGGAAAATCGCCGCTCCAAACGCTCCGACCCCGCATGCCAGAAACATATAGCCAAGCTGCGAAACCGTTGAATAGGCCAGCACCTTTTTGATGTCGTTTTGGGCGAGACCGATCGTCGCGGCAAATATTGCGGTCGATGCGCCGACCACGGCAACTATAAACAAAGCCGTCGGTGCATTTTGAAAGATAATGTTGCTGCGAACGACCAGATAGACACCGGCGGTTACCATCGTCGCAGCATGAATCAAAGCCGAAACCGGTGTCGGGCCGGCCATCGCATCGGGAAGCCAGGTCAATAGCGGAATCTGGGCTGACTTACCGGTCGCGCCGATAAACAAAAGCACCGCGGCCGAGGTCAATCCCCCCGCAAAAATAATTCCCCAGGTAAATGGTTCGGCGGTTAGAACGTTTTGGGACACCCAGCTGAATACGCTTTGGACTTCCACTCCGTCTACCGTTTTGTCAAAAAACGAAAGAGATCCGGTCATCGTGAATATAAGGAACATCCCGATCAAAACTCCCCAATCACCGATCCGGTTCATCACGAAAGCCTTTTTAGCGGCCCGCCGCGCCTCGTCCTTATTGATGTAATATCCGATCAGCAGGTAAGAGCAAAGTCCGACACCCTCCCATCCGACAAACATCAGCAGATAGTTATCCGCAAGCACGAGGGTCAGCATCGCGAACATGAACAGATTCAAATAGGCAAAAAACCGGTAAAATCCCTTATCGCCATGCATGTAACCGGTCGCAAAAATATGTATCAGAAGACCGACAAGGGTGACGAAACAAGTGTAGATACCGGAAAGCCGATCCATCCCGAGGCCGAAGTCCGCCCTGAACTGGCCGACCTGAATCCAGGTCCAGAGATGGTCGAGAACCGGCTTGCCTTCGGGAGCAAACAGGGCACCGGCGTGAGGAGTGCCGATCCCAAATGCGATCATAAACGCGACGATACAGGAAACAGCAACCGATCCGCATCCGATCAGGCCGCTGAATTTCTCACTTCGAAGCCGGCCCCCGATCAGCCAGTTGATGACGGCACCGAGTAACGGAGCAAAAATTATTAGACTTAAAAGATTATTTTCGGTCATTTATAAATAAAATCTACTTCTGTCTTCTAGTTCCTCATCAAACTCGCGTCATCGACGTCGATCGACTCACTGTTGCGGAAAAAAGTGATTATGATCCCCAGTCCAACCGCGGCTTCGACCGCCGCCACACTCATTACTACAAATACGAATAATTGTCCGGTGACGTCACCGTAATGCCTGGAAAACGCAACAAATGAGAGGTTGACGGCGTTGAGCATCAACTCAATACACATAAACATCCCGATCGCGTTGCGCTTGTAAATAACACCGACGGCACCGATCGTAAACAATATGCCCGAAAGGGCCAAATAGGATTCTAAGCCTGGTTCCATAATGTAGCTGAGTCCTGAGTCCTGAGTCCTGAGTCCTGAGTCCTGAGTCCTGAGTCCTGAGTCCTGAGTCCTGAGTCAGGGTCTAGACTTATCCTTTTTTTCCACCAATTGTATTTTTGGTTCTCTCAACCTTCTCGACATAATCATCGCGCCGACAATACCCATCAAGAGCAGAATTCCGACGATTTCAACCGGCAGCAAGTACACGGTGTACATTGACTCGCCGAGATTCATCGCGGTTCCGACAGACGTATTCGCTACCGATTCGGACGGCGTCCTTTGGACCGTATAAAAAATAAAAAAAGTCTGGGCGAGCAAACCGATTCCGAGTCCGGCACCGACGAAATATAAATATTTCAAACGGTTCGCCGGTCCTTCGTCATCCAGATTCAAGAGCATTATGACAAAAACCACGAGAACCATGATAGCGCCGGCGTATACCAAAATCTGCGCAGCCGCTATGAAAGGGGCGGCAAGCGTAAGATAAATACACGCCAATGATATAAAGACTCCTACCAGCGAAACGGCGCTATAAAGCGGATTCTTATGATAAACGCACAAAAACGCGCAAGCTATTGCCAATCCGGCGAGTAAGAAAAATAATGGTGTAAGCATGGCCCCTAAAAGTAATTGATAATTGGTTTTTTGTAATTCGTAATACTATACGCAATTCGTAATTCGCGAAACTCGGTCAACTCACTCAACTCACTCAACCCGCTCAACTCACTCTCATCTGTTAAACAAAAATACGATAATCACGGTCAAAATCACGTTTCCGAGTGCGACCGGCAGCAAAAACTTCCATCCAAAATTCATAAGTTGGTCGAACCGGAAGCGCGGAAGGGTTCCCCGAACCCAGATATAGAAAAACAAAAAGCCGAAAATCTTGAGTAAAAAGCTGAAATGACTGGCGATCGCATAAGGTATCGACCCCATTTCAAAAATATATCCCAGCCCTGGAGTATACCAGCCGCCCAGAAACAGCACCGTACCCATTACCGATACGGTAAACATATTGACGTATTCCGCCATGAAAAACAGCGCGAATTTGAGTGCCGAGTATTCAGTATGGAAACCGGCGACCAATTCGGTTTCGGCTTCCGGGAGGTCAAACGGAACCCGGTTTGTTTCGGCAAAAGCGGCGATCAGAAATACGATAAACCCGATAAACTGGGGTATGATATACCACTTCATATACCATGGCGAGTTTAGCTGGGATTCAATAATCGTGTTCAAATTGAGTGATCCCGCGAGCAGAACGACACCGATTATCGAGGCTCCCATGGCAAGTTCGTACGAGATCATCTGCGCCGAAGAGCGGAGCCCGCCAAACAGCGAGTACTTGGAATTTGACGACCACCCGGCGAGCGCGATTCCGTAAACACCAACGGATGTAATGGCCAGAACGTAGAGCACACCGACATCGAGCTGGGCAATCGTCATCGGCATTTCAAGCGCTTTCGGCGCCAGCCACGCAACCGCAGCTCCTAAAACCGGAATCCCCTCAACATAAGGCAGGATCGGGCCCAGCGGATCGTCAATCCGCGGTCCGAACGGATATACAATCATCGGCATCAAGGCGGCCGTCAAGGCAATTAACGGAGCCAGAAAATAAATGAATTTTGTCGATTTGTCCGGTACCAGATCCTCTTTAAAAATAAACTTAAAAAGATCTGCGAACGGCTGCAATAGTCCCCAGGGCCCGACACGGTTGGGTCCGATCCGTCCTTGAATCCAGCCGAGAACCTTGCGTTCGGCGAGGACCGTATAGGCAACGATCATCAAAACACCTTGAAACACCACCAGGATTGCGGCGCCGATTACGATAAAGGGAAAGGATGTTTCTAATATGGATTCCATATCTCAGTATGTGCCGATTTCGCTATAGCTATGTTTTCGTCCCTTCTGAAGCAACAGCGGATTTGTCCGCCGGTACAACCGGTGATCCATCCAAATTGAACTGCTCGAGCGGCGAAACAAGCAAATTATCGGGCTTCGGGTTGCCGTTGGCCAGTAAATGAAATTGCCTCGTTTTTCCGGTCATCGTCCCGATCTTAAACAGTTTGTGCCCGACCCTTGGTGTCTCATTTCGTTTTTCGGCAACTTCGGGCATCGCGTCAACAATAGTTTTCAACGAATCCCTTTCTACCTTAAGGTCGTTACCGTTTGAAAGCGCATGTTTAACCTGTACCGGATTGGTTTCGTCTTTTAGATCCGGATATCGTATTCCCTGATAACCGATTACCGAGTCTGCGATTTTTCGAAATACTGCGGAAGCCGACAGGTCATAACCGAAATCGGTTCCCATTTGTTTCGCGATCAAGCTCGTAATCATCCAATCGGGCTTCGACTGATGAACCGCTTCAATCGCTTTTCTGACTCTTTGGACAAAACCCGAATTGTTGGTATAGGTTCCGTCAACTTCCGCAAAACTCGACGCCGGAAGCACGACATCGGCGCGAGAAGTGGTATCCGTCTCAAATAATTCCTGAACCACGATAAAATCTTTACCGTCCAGCGCGGAGTTCTCCGGAAGGCTGCCGCCGATTAGCAATGCTTTCGAATCACGGATTACTTCGTCGAGCGGCTTTCTGCCCGCCGTCATATCGTTAGCGCCGACCGAATTGTTGTAAAGAGGCAGTGGATGGAGCAATACACGTCGATCGCCCGAGGAAAAATCATTTGCCGATGCGGCCAGAATCGCCTGCGCGCTTGATGAAAGGTCTCCGCCGAATGAGATTATGAAATCTCCTTCAGTTTGCTTGATGGTATTCTTCAAGGCATCGATTTCACCCTTTTGAATCCCAAGTTTGGTGAGTGCAGTCTCGTCATCGCTTGTCAGCGCAAGCGCGAATGCGTCGATGGATCCGGGATTGATGTGGATAAATTGTGTTGCAGCACTTGTCAGACGGATCGGAGTATCATTGACGATAATCAGTTTAGCACCGCCGTTTTTGACCGCCTGACGCATTTGTTTCGCGGTGTAAGTTTGTTCTTCCTCCGGTTCTCCGCCGATCAGCAGAATGGTCGCAGCGTGCCGAATTTCCTTATGGGTGCACAGGGGAACGCTTAAATTATCAAAAAAGGGCGCTAGATCGTATGAATCCGCAACCGCGTAATTCTCATTACCGATTACTTCCTGCGCAAATCTTTTCAAGGTGAATATCGATTCGTTTGTTAAACGGGAGCTTGCAACGACACCGATCTTATTTCCCGCTTGCTCAAATTTCTCGGCGATAAACTCAATCGCGTTATCCCACGTGGCGGGAATCAGCCGGCCGCCTTTCGTATGCCGGATCAACGGCGTTTTAAGTCTATCAGGGTGGTTTATAAATTCGTGGGCAAACCGCGCTTTGACGTCAAGAAACTCGCCGTTTAAGCCGTTAACATAACGGTCGCGGGCGACGATCCGGTGGATCTCACCTGCCCGGGAACCGATACTGAGCTGCATTCCGTCCGAGCCGTAAGTATCGGTTGTGATAGTCTGATCCAATTCCCACGGCCTCGTGGCGTGTCGATAAACCCCGTCGAGCAGGGTGCCCGTCGGACAAACCTCGACGCAATTTCCGCATTGTGAACAGTCAAGCCATCCGCCATAGGTTCCGATCACCGTATTTACTCCCCGGTTCCCGGCCTCGATCGCGTCTTCGCCCATCCATTCAGCACAGACTCTCGTGCATCGCTTACATAAGATGCACCGTTGTTGATCATTGGCGACCATAGGTGAGAGGAATTTTTCGGGATGCGCATTTTTCGATTCGTGAAAGCGCTCCTCGACATCACCCCAATCAAAAATAATTTCCTGAAGTTCACATTCGCCGCCGCGGTCGCATACCGGGCAGTCAAGGGGATGGTTTGCAAGTAAAAATTCGCCCATCGCCCGTTGAGCTTTCTCGATCTCTTCGCTTTGGGTCGTGACGACCATCCCATCGCGAACGGGTATCGAGCATGACGCTTGAAGTTTCGGCATCTTGTCGATCCGGACGAGGCACATCCGGCACGATGCCTGAATTTCGAGGTCGCTGTAATAACAAAAAGACGGAACTCCGAAATCATTGTCGTTACACGCATCGATCAGCGGCGAACCGTTCTTAACTTCAAACTCCCGCCCGTTTATCGTTACTTTCACTAATTCTTCAGACATTATTTATAAACCGACTTACTTCTTAGTTTTTGATTTATTACCCTGTTTTTGTTTTCTCAGTTTCTTTGTCTTCGGCCGCGAATTTCCATGGCTTCCCGCAAAAATCTTGCCGCGTTTTGATTTTTTATCACCCTTGCCCATTGCGATTCTCCTTTACCACGCTAAACGAAGTAAGACGTCACTGACAGCATTAATCGTTGAATTTCGATTAGACCGACAAATACACTTACCTATTAATTTAAAGTCTGCTTTACGATAAAGATTCTTTTATCAGATTTTCTGAAAGCCATTATCTAAAATTATCGGCGAAAATACTAATCGGCAGATTCTAGTTTTTTATCTTTCAGATAATAAGCAGACGCCTGAGCCGAATTTGTTTCGTCGTCGTCGTCAATCCCGGCCAGCTTTTTCTTTCTCAACTGCAGCAAAAATCGATCGGTTCGATACCAGATGTCATACCCGATCAATGTCATCGCAAGGTATGTTCCCATTTCCCAGAGCTTTGCCCGGTCTCCAAAAAGCTGGTATCCAACGGACAAAACAAGAAATAAACTCACGCTTGCCTTGTAGGCCAAACGGTGGAGCGTCCGGTCGGTGAACATATTTTGCTTGTCTTCACGAGAATCGGGCAGCATATGCCATACAAAAAGCGTCAGGAATAGCAATCCAACGAGAATTTCAAGTACCGCGAATGTGTATGTCGCGGCAATTGCGGCACCTGGGGAAAGGTGAATCGACTTAAAGTAACTCACCGCCTGTTCTTTGTAGTTGACCCCGTACCATCCTTTTGGAAGCTGCGGTTGAATTGTGTAAATTACATCATCGTTATCGTTCACGACCGCACCTTTGGATGCCCATGAGTCAAATACGATTCGTGGTTCGCTATCGAAGAATTTGTCAAAACCGTCGAGCGTCCAGAACAGGAACCAAAATAACAACAACAAGGTGATCAGGTTTAGCCGGTGGTCGAACAAATAAATCAGGCGTTTGGTCATTTTCTATTCCTCCCCCGTGTCCAGCTGATAGGATGAAGCCTGCAAATTTAGATCCTTCTTGTTGTCACCGGTCGCCACCTGCTTCTTCATTTTGATGAAAAACTGGTCCGTTCGGTACCACATGTCATAGGTGACGATCGTCATCAGAAGATAGGTCCCGTGTTCCCACACCTCGACCCGGTCGCCAAACAAGATATCACCCGTCAGAAATGCGATGAATATCCAGATGCTTGCCTTGAATATCAACCGATGTATCGTCCGGTCCGTAAACAGCGTCTTCTTCCCGGTTTCGAAATCTTTATCGATCGTGAATTGCTTGAGAAACAGCCAGAAAAACAGAAAGGCCAGAATTATTTCCAGAATCGCAAAGAAGTAAAGTGAGATCGTTGCGATAATCGGCGGAAGATGAAGGGTTGCAAAGTAGTTTGCAAACTTTGCATCCCGGCTTACGCCGTACCATCCGATTTTTTCCGAAGGCTGAATCGAGTAAACTACCTTCTTAGTATCTTTTTCAACCAAATAACCCTGTGAGGCCCATCGTTCCTTGATCAACTGAGATTTGCCGTTAAAAAACTTGTCAAATCCGTTCAAACCCCAAAACAAAGCCCAAAAAAGAAACAGAATCGTTATCAGATTGATCTTGCCGTCAATCAAATATATAAGTTTTTTCATCTTTCAAACCCCATTCCCTGGTCTATCCACTTTAATTCAAAATTGACCGGTGCCGGAACTGCTGTCTCAAACAGGAGCCGCTCCGAATTTAAATTTTGCCGCCGCCGAAGATCCAAATCGGACGATCTGAAAACCTCTCTAAAAGAATCTTTCGATTGAATTGCAAAAAGAATAACACAACCTAATTCTTTTTCAGTTCATTGTTTCTCGCGATTCTAAGATCGACGAAAAAGATAATGAATCCCGTCAGAACCGTTTGCGGCAGAATCACGTACACTCCGTTAAAACTTGAAAACCGTATCAAACTGCAAACGGACTACCTCGCGATCGAGGGAACCCGGCGGCGTTGTCCTGAACGGCCCGAGCAAGCCGTTCAGGCGGCGATTGAAAAGTGTGGTGATATTGAAAGTCACCCGCGGATCAACCGTGTATGCGAAGAATATCCGATGCGCTTTTACATCCGACGGATGAACCAGGTCGTCCCAGTTAAAGCCTGACAAAACGGCGTCCTTTTCGATTCGTAAAAAAGTATAGCCGAGCAACAGATCGCCCCGAACCGGGTCTCCAATCTCTGGTCCCCGGGTCTTGCGCAAGTTTTGAAGCCTGAATTCGGCCCAGATTCCGTCCCCTTCATTGTTTGAGAGTAAAACATCTCCTCCCGCCGGACCGGCTGCGATGACGTCGCGGGTCTTGGTGTTCCTGACATAGTTGAAAATAAACGTAAACGGCGAATGCCTAAACTTCTTGAAATCAACCTGTGTTATCAAATCCACGAGGTTGAACCCGGATGAAAGCAGGCCGTTGCGGTTGACTGCGGCGTTGGTACTGTTCGACAGACCCAGATTGCCGTTTCCGGACAAGAGCAATTCCCTTGAGATCAACGCGACGCCGGTCAGAGTTTGCGCCGGCCCACCCCCGCCTGAGGGCACCGTAACGGTGACGGGAAGCTGCAGTTGGCTGCCGAAAACCTGAACCGGATTTATGGCGTCGGTATTGGCAAAATGCAAATTGGCAAGCGAAACCGTCAAACTCGTGTTTGGGGAGAGCGCGAACCTGGATTGGATCTGACCCCCGAACAGCGCCAGGTCTCTGCCGTTCCGCCTTGATTCCGTCAGATTGACCGTTCCGTCCGCGTTTCTGACAAACGTCGATCCCCGTTCGAGTATCGGGAGCTGCCAGGCACTGAGCGTTACGTTCTTGAGAAACGCGTTTTTGATATCCCGGGTGTACGTTTCCCCGATACCCTCGACTTGGAGATCGTTATCGATCGTCATTTCGGTTCGCGACCAGTTTGGCTCAAATTTTCCGGCGATAATCTTTAATCCGGGAAATGGCCGCGGCCGCCAGGCGACATATGCTCTGTCCAGCGCAAAGGGTTTACGCGAGTAAAAGTCAGTCAGGACAGGGTTGGGCGAAACCGGGCTAGTCAGGCTCCCACTGCTCAATCGGAATCCCCATTCAAATTCCCTGTCCGTCCTTTTTTCGCCCGTGCCGGTAAACGTACCGGTAAATACCTCGCTGCCGATTTTGCCCGATACTCCAAACCTTAAACGGAAACGAATTCTTTGGCGTGATGACAATTCATTTCCGAGAATAGCCGGGTTGTTGATGTTCGCGGAATTGTTAATCAGGCCGTATATCGAATCGTACTGCATTCGTAAGTCGCCGTTAAACCCAATCGTCCCAAGCCGGTTTTTCTCAATCGCGGCAGACGCTTTCTTCGATTGTTCCTCCAATTTGCCGAGACGCAATTCGACATCGTCTTTTGGCGGCGCTGCGGAGACATCATAATTCGGAGTCACTGCGGTTTGATCGCGCGGCAAGGCACCCGGATCTTTCAGGTTTTCAATTAGCCGTGATTGTTCGAGGATCATCGCGCGCAGCTGGTTAATTTCCTTCTGTTGCTCGCGCAAATGCTGTTTAATCTCCTCAAGCTCCGGGCTGCCGGCGTTTTTTTTCTCAGACTTCGGCGGATTACCCGAAGTCACCTGTGCCGGCACAAAGGTTTGGCCGGAAACGGCTATTCCCGACACGCAAAATAACAGAAATAGAAAAAGCGATTGATCAAGCGTAGTTTTCATTTTCGCAGTCACCTCTCTAACATTGTGGAATTGATCATTGGCTACGGCGGATTTGGACACAATTTAGTCTCCAAATGCTGCAAAGGAAATAATGCCAATTGACAGTTATGCGGATTATTCTTGAAATGCGGAGATTTCGAAGGCAGGACGCCTTGAGAATGAGAAATGATATACGAAGCGGTCAGATGTGCGGCTTACCGGCATTAACTTCTTTGCAAACGGACAGCTCGCATTTCGGGAAAAACCTGTTAACCAGTCTGTCTCAAAGACCATCAGGCGGAAATGCCTGCCCGGTTAATTAAGCCCAATAACCGTTTAATCCTTCAATCCGAATTACCGGTTGAGACTAATCGACAGCCAAATTCTAATTTCCGTTTTGAAGCAGATGCTTCTTAAAGTCTTCCGGAAACCGTTTTACAGCACCCTGTATGGCCCACGCGGCGGCATCCCCGAGCGGACAAAAAGATTTACCCTCAATATTGTCGCAGAGGTCGAGAATCAGCTGCGCATCTTCCGGGCGCCCGCCGCCATCGGCAATACGGGTGAAAATTTTTGCCAGCCAATCGGTGCCTTCACGGCAGGGCGTACACCAGCCGCAGGATTCATGTTTATAAAATTCTGTCAGGTTCTTTGTAGAATCTACAATATCCACCGATTCATCCATGACGATGAATCCCCCCGACCCGACCATCGAACCGCCCTCAACCAGTCCTTCATAATCCATCAGCACGTTTTTTCCAATGATCTGGTCGGCGCGCATTGCGTAAACGCTGGAACCGCCGGGGATACAGGCCTTGAGCGCTTTGTCCTCGCGCAGCATTCCGCCGCAGTCCTCCAAAATAAACTTCTCGAGATCGTCGTAGCCCATCGGAAGTTCGTAGACACCCGGTTTCTTGACGTGGCCCGATACCGACCAGAGTTTTGTTCCGCCCGATTTCTCAGTGCCCAGCTGCTGCCACACATCACCGCCCATTTCGATTATCTGCGGAACTGCGGTCAAGGTTTCGACGTTGTTGACGACGGTCGGACAGGCATAAACCCCTTCAACTGCAGGAAACGGGGGTTTCATACGGGGATGGCCGCGAAATCCCTCCAGGCTCGAAAGCAATGCAGTTTCTTCGCCGCAAATGTAAGCTCCGGCCCCGGTATGCGTGTAAAATTCGCAATTGAAATCACTGCCGAGGATGTTCTTGCCGACCAGATTGGCGGCTTTCGCCTCCTCGATCGCTTTCTCCATCAGGTCGATCAGATATTTGTATTCGCCCCGGTAATAGATGTAGCAGGTCTCGACACCGAGCGCGAAAGCGCCGATGAGCATCCCTTCGATGAGGGCATGCGGGTCACGTTCAAGCAGATAACGGTCTTTGAATGTTCCGGGCTCGGATTCGTCAGCGTTGCATACTATATACTTCGGTTTCGGCGAATCACGAGGGACAAAGCCCCATTTCATTCCGGTTGGAAACCCGGCCCCGCCGCGGCCCCTAAGTGCTGAAGTCTTTACCTCGTTGATAATCTCATCGGGCGACATATTCATCGCCTTTTTGAGAGACTTATAACCGCCGTAGTCCTGGTACACTTCGAGCGTGTGCCCGTTTTCGACGTGCATCAGCTTGAGTTGAAGCGGTTCGCAACCGATAGCTTTGATTTCCATAATCCAATGCGCTGCGGAATTTGTTTAATCCAATGAGTCCAGTAATTTATCAACCGATTCTTTTGTCAAGTTTTCGTGAAAATCGAATCCGACCTGAAGCATCGGCGCCGTACCGCAGCTTCCGAGACATTCAACGCGCGTCACCGTAAATTTGCCGTCTTTCGTGGTTTCGCCCGGTTTAATTCCGAGTCTCTCACAGATTTGACCCGTTATTTCAGGCTCGCCCATTATCCGGCAGGAGAGCGTTTTGCATACTTGGATGTGATATTTCCCGACCGGATGGAGGTTGAACATCGAATAGAAGGTCGCAGTTTCCCAGACATCGGTAACCTCGAGATCCAAAAACTTTGCCAGAAAATTTACGCCGGGGTTGTCGAGATACCCGCGTTCTCTCTGGATTACAAAAAGCAGTGGAATTAATGCCGACCGTTCCCGACCTTTCGGATATTTTCCAAGATGCGACTTCATCTCGGCGATAATTTCCGGGGAAAACTCGGCCAACTCGTCTGTTTTCACGACTCTGTTTGTATAATCAGTTGCTACGGATGCCATAAATAAATTTAGCGGTAAGCCGCTAGCTCAAGACGGGTCTCCATCTCACTCAAAAGCGCGGCTGCCGGCTTAATTATCTGTCGATTTCGCCTAAAACAATATCCAAGGAACCAATCACAGCCACAACATCCGCGATCAATTCACCCTCGACCATATCCGGAAGAGCCGAAAGATTCACAAAGCTCGGACCCCTGAAATGGACCCGTTCCGGTTTTGGGCCGCCGTTTGATTTCATATACACGCCAAGTTCACCCTTGGAGGCCTCAATCGGGTGATAAACCTCACCCTCAGGGACGTTAAACCCTTCTGCGACGATCAGGAAATGATGGATCAATGAGTCCATATGTTTGCGCATGTCGTCGCGGTCGGGAAGCACGACCTTTGGCGCATCCGCCTTGATCGGCCCGGGTTTTAATCTTTCCAGTGACTGCCTGACGATCTTTTCAGATTCATAAAGCTCACGCATTCGGACCTTGAATCGAGCCCAAACGTCACAGCCCGTTTCGGTCGGAATTTCGAAGTCGTAGGTTTCATAACCGGTGTAAGGGTTATGAATGCGAAGGTCCAGTTCGACGCCGCTGCCCCGCAGGCAGGGTCCGGTGAGCCCCCAGTCAATCGCTTCTTCCTTGCTGATATAGCCGACTTCTTTGGTCCGGCTCTGGAAGATAGTGTTACCCGAAACGAGGGTCTCAAACTGCTGCATGGCGGCCGGAAAGTCAGATAAAAACTGCCTGACCCGGCGCTCAAAGCCGGCCGGCAAATCCATCATCAATCCGCCGATTCGAAAATAACTCGGAGTCATCCGACCACCCGATGCCGCTTCGATCAGATTCAGGATTTTTTCGCGCTGGCGGAAGCAAAAGAAGAAAACGCTCATCGCGCCGATGTCGAGCGCATGTGTCCCGAGCCAAACCATATGAGAAGCGATTCGCTGCAGTTCGCACATCATCACCCGAATCACCTGGCCCCGTTCCGGGATTTCCAGCTGAAGCAGCTTTTCAGCTGCCATCACATACGCCAGATTATTTCCGAGAGGGTTGAGATAATCCATTCTGTCCGTGATGACGATACCCTGTTGATACTTCTTGTATTCAAAAAGCTTTTCCATCCCGGTGTGCAGATATCCGATATCGGGAATCGTTCTGACGACCAACTCCCCGTCCAGGACAAGTTCCAGCCGCAACACCCCGTGTGTCGACGGATGCTGAGGTCCCATCGAGATAGTCATTTGGGATTCGAGCGAATCATCAAGCACGGCCGCTTGATCTTCCATGTTTTCAAGCCCTACGGTCATAATTAGGTCAAACTATACGGTTCGTATCCGCGGAGCGGATAGTCTTTGCGAAGTGCGTGTCCGTCAAAATCGGAAGGCAGCAATATTCGTCTGAGGTCCGGATGTTCATCAAATATGATCCCTAGCAAGTCGTATGTCTCGCGTTCATGCCAATTTGCGGTTTTCCATATTCCGGTCACGGTTTTCACATTAGGTACGTCTTCGGACAAAAGCACCTTGAGCCGCAATCGTGAGTGATGAACCGTCGAAAACAAATGGTAATTAACCTCAAATCTTGGATCTTCTTCGGGGCCGCGGTCACACCCGCAAAGATCCGCAAGCAGATCGAAGTTTTCGTTTGACTTCAGATATTTACAGACGCCCTCGATATGTCCCGAAGGTACGGTTACGGTAAGCTCTCCCAACGAATCGACAACATCGGTTACCCATTCCGGGTGCGAGGTTTTTAATTTATCAAGGTATCCGTGTAGGTGGTTTGTTTCGGTCATATATAGCTGCAGGAAAACCCGCCAAACTTTCAGATTTTATGATGAACGCCTCTTTTCATGCTTTGAAGGAACGGTATAGGGCTTCGCTTCCGCACTTTTTGCCGCTTCTTCGAGTTTTGTTCCTTCGGTAATCGGCAAGGTACCCGGTACTATCGACTTGCGGGATTCGGTTTCAAACGTATCGCGTCTCTCCTTGACCGATTCCTTCATAATTTTGTCTTGGAGCATCATGATCGCGTGAACCAGCATTTCAGGTCTCGGCGGACATCCGGGAATGTAAATATCTACAGGAACAACTTTGTCAACACCCTGGACGATCGCATAATTATCGAAAACGCCGCCCGAAGTGGCACAGGCACCCATTGAAATAACCCATTTCGGTTCGGGCATCTGGTCGTAAATTCTTCGGAGTACGGGAGCCATTTTCCGTGAGACCCGACCGGAAACAATCATTACATCGGCTTGTCTGGGCGATGCGCGAAAGGTCTCAGCTCCAAAACGAGAGAGATCATTTCGGGCCGAAACGCTGTTCATCATTTCGATGGCGCAACAGGCCAGGCCAAAGGTCGCCGGCCATAATGAAGATTTACGCGCCCAATTAACTACCGCATCCAGCTTTACCGTCAGGATATCCGGAAGCGATTCAAACAAAGGATTTTCGAGTCCCATTAATTACTCCAAATCAAGCTGCGGGCCGATAGGCTTCCGAGGCCGGTTTACTCTTCGCCTTCTTAAATGCAAGCGCTTCGGCGCGGGCTTCTGCCCGGGCCTGGTCACTCCATTCAAAAGCTCCTTTTTTCCATTCATAGATCAATCCGACAACCACCGTAGCAAGGAAAAACATTATCGTTACAAATGCAATCGTACCGTAAAATATTCCGGTTTGAACTTCGGCCGCCAAAAGGCTTTTAAATGCTACGGCAAAGGGAATTACGAAAAGAATTTCAATATCAAATAGCAGAAAAGCCACGGCTACCATATAAAACTTAATCGAAAATCGATCGCGGGCTGAACCGACCGGATCCTTTCCGCATTCGTACGGCATTAATTTGGTCGCGGTACGCTTGCGCGGTCCGAGAAGCTGGGCTGCGAGCAACTGGCTTGTCGCGAATCCGAAAGCAACCAGAAACATGACCGCAATCGGCGCGTAATCGAATAATCTAAACTCTGCCATTTTTCTTTTTGTTCAGCCTGTTTTCTAAATGATTGGAATTCAATAATTTCAAGAAGATATTGCTACAAAATTAATGATTCAGAACAATCGTAATTTATGCAACTTTGAGTGTCAAGGCGCGTAATTTCGACGGAAATATCAGGGTCAAAAAACAAAATATTCCGGTCCGGTTTTGACCGCCGGCACCCCCGTTTGGACGGTTCTCGGATTCGTTTTATTCGTTGACCGCGAACGAATTCCTGTGTTAATTTTGTAAATAGTGGCTGTACCAATACTGAACAGTCGAATCCCGCCCTTCAAATGAGTAAATTCTAGTGATAACTGGTTTTAATACTGACGTAAAATTTAACGGCATCACATATCATGTGCAAACCGAAGATAAAGGTTTGGCCACGCCGTTGATACTGTCGTTGGTCTACCAGCATGGCACGATACTTGCGAGCAAGAGGGCCTCATACGAAAGCCTGGTCGGGGACGGATTCGATAAAGCCGTGCTCGAAGAAAAACTGCGGCGTCAGCACCAGTTGATGTGTGCGGCAGTACAGTCCGGACGTATCGAAGATCTAAAACGGATGACCCGTGAAAATGCCGCGGCCGGGAAGGCGCTGAAGTTGAAGCCCGAAGACGACCCCTTGGAACTCGCCGAACCGAAGACAGCAACCGTCGTCGATCCCAACAATCGCGAGATTCCTTCGCCGGGTATTCTCAAACAGGTAAGGGGTGGAGAAGGCTTTACCGCCCCCGCGGATAAAGATTCGGAATCGGCCGATGCCCAAGAGAACGCCGAAACGGTATGGGATATACCCTTGATCGATGGAGTTGAAATCCTCGAAGAAGACGATTTTTTTGACGATGGATTTACGCTTTCACAAGATGCAATCAAGGTCGTCGACGTATTCGAGGCGGCCGAAGTTCATATTGAGGATGAACTGAAAATCAAATTCCTGGCGGACTACACCTTTCGGGCAGGCGAGAAAAAAAACGTCAACCTACTTGTCTGCAAGGGTCCGAAAGAGCAGGAAGTGGCGGATGCAAGCGTAATGATCAAGGTACTGGGTTCGGCGTTTCGCCCGTTGATTTTCCATGCCAAAACGGACAAACACGGTGTAGCGACGGTTTTTGTTAAGCTTCCGATGTTCCGGTCCGGCCGGGCTGCGATTCTGATAAGGGCGGGGAGTGACGGGGAAGAAACGGAACTCAGACGGGTTGTCCACCATCAATGATAAAAGTGTATGTAAACGGGGATTCAAAGGTGATCGAAGACGATGTTAATCTTGAGGAACTCGTCGAATCGCTTGATCTGGCTGAAGAAAGGGTGGCGGTAGAAGTTAACAAGGATGTAGTTCGCCGAAAGGACTGGTGCCGATTACGAATTCGAAATAACGATAAAGTCGAAATAATACATTTTGTAGGCGGCGGATAACTTAAGGAACCAACCAAGCGACATGAATCCGACCAAAATAGCTTCTGCAATTTTGATCCTGGCAGCAGTTCTCGCCCTCTTGATCCTGGGAAAAAGTCTCCTAATTCCTTTTGTCATCGCGCGTTTAATTTGGTACATCATCGTCACGTTGAGCCACTGGATCGGTGAACTCAAACCTGTAAAAAGATATCTTCCGAATTGGGCAAAAACCGCAATATCGGTTCTCATTATCGGGTTGGTGCTGACTTTTGTCGGGGGGCTGATCACCGAAAATGCCCAAGAAATGGTCAACGCCCTGCCGAGATATCAAGCAAATCTCGAAAGCCTGATAAATCGGACCGAAAAGTCGTTTGAGTTCGATTTGTCGAAACTTCTAAATGTGCCGAATTTAAACGAGGCTCCTGATCTTGCCGGAAACTTTCGCGCCCTGATCGAACAGGCTGATTTTACCGAATTTATTTCGGGATTTGTAAATACACTTTCAGGTATCGCCGGAAACACCTTTCTAATTATCATTTATGTAATCTTCATTTTCTTCGAACAAGCCATTTTTCCGAGAAAAATAAAGGCTCTATTTCCCGAACAAGCAAAGTATAAGCAATTCGGAGATGTTGTTGAGAGTATCAACGAAGCGATCCGGGCATATCTATCAGTAAAATTGACGGTCAGCCTTATTACAGGATTGGCGAGTTATGTACTGATGGCAATTATCGGGTTGGATTTCGCTATCTTTTGGGCATTCCTGATATTCCTTCTGAATTTCATCCCAAACATCGGTTCATTGATCGCAACTATATTCCCGGCATTAATCGCATTGGTACAATACGATACGTTTACACCGTTCCTGATTGTCCTGATCGGGGTCGGAGCAATTCAGATAATCGTCGGGAATTTTATCGAACCGCGGATGATGGGAAGTTCGTTAAACATCAGTTCGCTGGTTGTCATACTCGCTTTGTCGCTATGGGGCGCACTATGGGGTATCGCCGGGATGATTTTGTGTGTTCCGATAACCGTCATCATGATGATCATATTTGCGCAGTTTCCGGCGACCCGGCCGATCGCAATCCTGCTGTCAGAAAAAGGCGACCTGATGGACGATCTGGAAGAAATCCATGAAGCTGCCGATGATGAAGACTAGCTAAAAAATCAGAATTGACCTAACCGGCGGATTTATAATCGCTTATTTCTTCTTCTTCCTTTTCTTCCGGCGATTGCGAACGATTAATCGCTTCATCTTCAATTTCGCCGCCCTTACTAATCGGGATATCTGCCGGATTAGCATATCGCGTGCCGCGCTCCTCTTCATCCAAATCTTTCGGAATAATGATGTTTTGAACCGATTTCGACGGTGGAGTATAGCCGGGATAATCGACACGCGAATGATAGATCGATATCAGCGACTTGATCATCGATTCGCGGATTTGAGTCAGCTCGCGGAGAGTCAGGTCGCATTCGTCTAGCTGATCGTCGGCCAGAATCGCATCGATAATCTTAGTCACGATAAACCGAATGTTCTCCGGTGTCGGCTCTGAAAGCGAACGCGCTGCCGCTTCGCAGCTGTCGGCAATCATCATTATTGCCGATTCCTTAAATTGCGGTTTTGGCCCCGGATACCGAAAATCACTTTCGTGAATTTCTTCTCCTTGGCCCGCTTCTTGCGTCGCTTTGGTCAGAAAGTAATGAAGCGTTCGGGTGCCGTGATGCTGCGGAATGAAGTCAACTATTCTGGACGGCAAGCCCATCTCTTTGGCGAGTTTCGCTCCGTATGTCACATGACTGATAATGATTTTTGCACTTTGTGCCGGTTTTAATTTGTCATGCGGATTTCCGCGCATCTGATTTTCAACGAAATGTTCGGGCGCCGCCGTTTTCCCGATATCGTGATAAAGCGCTCCGATCCGCGACAGCAGGCCGTTTGCACCCACCTTTCGGCAAGCTTCCTCGGCCAATTGACCGACAGCGTGGGAATGCTGGTTGGTACCCGGCGCCCGGAGAGCGAGTTGGCCGAGGACCGGTAAATCCGCATTTGAAAGTTCAAGCAGCTTTACATCGGTCAAAATTCCAAAAAACGTTTCGCAAATCGGCATAAACACGGCCGTTGCCGCGGCGGTTAAAAGTCCGCTCGCAAGCCCGCAGCTAACCGCAAGTAAGATCGTATTTAATATCAAAGGCTGCTGGGTATACGCAATAAGGGAGATCGCCGTCATTGCGCTGGCGACGCCGACAAACAAACCGGCAACGGTGATCGATTGCCGGCTTCGGTAACGCCCGATCCCGTAAACTGCGACTGCGGAGGAAATCGCAGCATAGATGGCAAATTCCAGACCCCGCGGCGCGAGAAACCCCGCCAGCAGGGCGCAAAACAAACCGGTAAACAGTGCGGTTCGGCGATCGGCCAGAAGGGTCATCAGCAGGCTCGAAAACGCGAACGGTATCGCCAGTGCCCACAGCGTCGGGTCATTGAGCGGCGCACGCACATTTTGAATCGCCGTAAAATCCGCAAGCCGAAATGTGATTGCCATGACGAAGGTCTGGATAAACACGATAAACCCAAATAACGCATAGGTTTTCTCTTCAGAGAGGTCGAGCCGGTTAACGTATCCGCGATGCTGTATAAATTTCCACGCCGTCCAAAACAATGCGGTGATCAAAAGCAGCAAACCGAAAAAACGGTTCCACTGCCGGGTGGATTTACTATAGTTTTTGATCGCTGCGATTTCGGACAAGGCCTGGGCCGTCACCGTATCACCCTCGCGGACGATTGTTTGGCCGCGCTTAAGCGAAATCTTGATTGGCTCGACACTGGCTATCATGTCATTTCGGGATTTTGACGTTGCGGCGCTGTCATAAACAACGGTTGGCTGGATGAGGGGGGTAAGAGCCTTTTCAAACGCATCAATTTCTTCTTTCGACAGGCTTCTGATTTCAGCTAATCCGTTTCTTACTTTTCGGCGGGCTTCTGAAAGCGGAATCCAGCTTGTTTCCGGCATCGATACCGTAACATCGGTATTTGGCCGGGTCCGATCTATTAGTGTGACTTCATTAGCGAGAAAGGTCTGATCCTTGTCATCGTAAATCGAACCGGATGAGCTGTCTTCGAGGATCTTTACGATTGAGTTAATTTCGTTGGCGCTAAACCGGCGTGACGCAAAAACCTTGCCGAGGATCTCTCCCCCGGCGCCTTCCCATTTTTTCTCCCCGTCGTCGGGCTTGTCGGATTTCGACCCGTTTGCCGGAACCCCGGTTTGAATCTTGTTCCATGCTCTTCGAAATGCTCCGACGCTCGATTCCGAAATATCCGGCTGAAGTGTAAAAATAGGTTTGACACCCTCGGCAGCAACTTTTTTGATGTTGGCGGTTTCCCCTTCGTCAACAACCGTAATATCGGCCGGAGATATGATGCTCTCACGCGCGATATCCCCTTCCGCGTATTGTGATGACGTCGTCCTTGAAAAAGGATTATTTATTAAAAGCGTCGTCACCAGACACAGAACTCCAAATCCGATCCAAAATTTCTGATCATCCGAAAGCCATTCAAACGGATATGAAATAACCCGCAAAGCCTTGTTTCGGGCGCGATCAAGCGGCGCCAGGTCTTTTTCTGAAAAACGTTTTACCATTGATAGATTAAAGATCGGTTCAAAATAGTGATCCGGAGCGGTCACGCATAATTTGCCGCGTAGTTGCTCAAATCCTTAGCAAGGATCTCGCCAATTCTTTCGAGCATCGTTTTCAGCGACTTTTGCCGGATAGCTGAAACTGCCACGCATTCACGTTCGCTGTCAAGGGTTGTCGAACGTATCAAATTTTTTATAACCGGTTTTTTAACCAAATCGCTTTTGTTTAGAACTACTATATAGGGGATCTCCGACAATTCTAGGTCGCTTAAGATTTTTTCCACCGACCGGATTTGTTGAAGAACTCGCGGGTTTGACGCATCGACCACATGCACCAAAAGATCGCTTTCACTAATTTCCTCCAGCGTTGCGCGGAATGCTGCCACCAGCGTAGGGGGCAAGTCCCGGATAAAGCCGACCGTGTCGTTGATTATTACTTCCTGTTCATAGGGCAGGCGGAGGCGACGCGATGTGGGATCAAGCGTCGCAAACATCCTCTTTTCGACATAAACTTTGCTGTTTGTCAATGTATTCAGGAGTGTTGACTTGCCGGCGTTCGTATAACCGACCAGTGAAATAATCGGAACGCTCCGGCGGAGGCGGCCCTTTCGCCGTTCTTTCCGCTGCCGACTCAGCTTCTTCACTTGTTTTTCGAGATCCGTGATTTTTTTACGTACGCGTCGGCGATCTGTTTCGAGCTTGGTTTCCCCAGGACCGCGACCGCCGATACCGCCGGCTAAACGCGAAAATGCCGAATTCTGGCCGGCTACGAGTCTGGGTAAAAGGTATTTCAGCTGGGCGAGCTCAACCTGCAATTTTCCTTCCCGGGAGTTGGCTCGCTGGGCAAAAACATCCAATATCAGCTGCGGCCGATCGATGACTTTTAATTCTGTTGCGACCGAGAGCGAGCGGACCTGAGCCGGTGTCAATTCCCGGTCAAATACAATCAAATCAGCGCCGAGCTGCATCGCCCGAATCAGCAGTTCATTGAGCTTTCCGCTTCCGAGGACGGTCTTCGGATGAATTGCCCTTCGGCGCTGAATAATCTTGTCAAGGACCATTACTTCTGCGGAAAGCGCCAGCTCTTCGAGCTCGTCCATAGATTCAACGGTGCTGTTGCGTGAATTGGTCGTTGCGCTGACGAGGATTGCGCGTTCGCGTTTCGTCGGCCGGCTGCTGGCTGTCCGGCGGTTTCGGGCCATCTCGGTTTCCAGCGAATCGATTAGCGATATGAAATCCGTATCGAGATGGGTTGGTATTTTGGGTTCCAGAAACTGATACGGATGAAATGAAGCATCGCCTGACAATTTCTTGGCGGTAGTTGGGAGAAGATGAGCCGAATAAATCATACCCGGCAAACCGGTGTCTTCGGCGACTTCAATGGCTGACATCAGGTCTAGTTTAAGAAGCGCCAGGTCCGTCAGATCATCTTCAGTCAACTGTTCCCCCAGCAAATGGGTATGAACACACCGAAGTCCGCGAAATCGACCCTTCGCGGCGCGGACGCGTTTGAAATCGGGCATCTCAATTTGTTTTGAATTTCCGACCATGACGTATTCGACTTTGCCTTTTCGATTGATAAGGACGCCGATTTGACGTCCCGTCTCAAATGACAATTCTGATAGTTGTCGCGCAAGCTCGGGCGAGACGATCTGCTGGGGTGCAACCCGCCGGTTCGACAATCTCTCGATACGCTTAATTTGATCGTGTTTTAGACCTTGAGTAAAGCCGTGAACGCTACTGATAAATCTACCCTCCGATTCAAATATTATAACATACGAAGGGCGGCAGAAATGAGCGCGGTTACTGACGGCCGTCTTTGCTTATTCAGTCCCCGGCATCGTAGAATGACTCCTTTGAATCGGAGTTTGTAAATGAATAAAGCAGGAAAGATTTTGTCTGTGACACCGGAGAATGCGATTCCGGGAGGCGAAGTATTGATTCAGTGCGAGGGTCTCGAGCTTGACGACTTCCGCGAGTTTGGCTGTTTTTTTGATGAAAAAAAAGCGCGGATCGTAGGTGCATCCCGGTCACGGATACTGGCGATTGTACCTGAAAACCTGAGCAAGGAAACTATTGAAGTCTATCTTGTAAACTCGGATGAAAAAAGTAATGCGGTAGATCTCGTGGTTGGAAAAAAGCTGGCCGGCGAATTGCATTTGGTTGCCAATCCGGCAGTCGACCCAAAAGACGATTCGATTATTGTCACCCGATCCGGAGCTAGGGGACAGCAGCTTCCGGCAACCTTGTTTCGTCTTGAAACCGACGGTTTTTTGAGTGAGCTCGCCGCAAATGTCATCAACCCGACAGGTGTGGCTTTTGATTCGCACGGCAAGCTGGTCGTATCAAATCGATCGGACGGGGAAGTCGTTCAGGTCAATCATGACAAGGAGATTGTACCGATTGCTTCCGAACTTGGAATTGCAACGGGCATCGCCTTTGACAGCGGGGGCTCGATGTACGTCGGCGACCGGAGCGGAACGATATTCAGAGTATCGGGAATTGGGACGACTGAGACCTGGGCAGTACTCGAACCGTCGGTGTCAGCCTATCATTTGGCATTTGGACCGGATGGAAAATTGTACATCTCGGCGCCGGGGCTTTGCAGTTTTGATTCAATTTACCGTTTCGATCACGATGGATTGGACGAAGTATTTTTCAAAGGGCTCGGCCGGCCTCAGGGATTGGCATTTGACCGTGACGGAAATCTTTATGTAGCGGCTTGCTTGAAAGGGCGGCACGGCATCGTCAGGATATCGGAAGACGCCCGCGAGGCTGAGCTTTTTGTTGCCGGCTCGAGCATCGTTGGATTGTGTTTCACCAGAAAAGGCGAAATGATAATCGCTACCGGTGAATCGATCTATAGTTTGTCGCTCGAAATCTACCCGACCCTGCTCGATTAAGAGACTTCAAAATGCATGCAAAGAAAAATGGCGTTGGAAATTGTTCCAACGCCATTTCTTATTTAGAAAACCCATCTTAATTATCGTTATCCCTGGTCGGCTCATTCTTACGTTTCAGTTTTGGCGGACCCTCATCTTCGTTGGTTTTATCCGGGGTCGTTGCATCGGTCGAGTTTGGGTCGTCGGCCGGCTGCCGCCGCTTCAGCGTCGGACGTGAGTCTTCGACCTGGTCAAGATCATCCGGCGAAACGATGCCGGCGTTCGAAATCCGGAGCAAATGTCCTTTTACCCGCTGAAATTCCGACGTGCTGATAATGTACTCTTCTTTTTCGGGGAACCGCGAGACCAACTCTAGGCTGTCGTCTCGGCGGTCGACCGATTGTGGATGGGATGAAAATAGTTTTGAAAGCGTTCCCGGAGACTTCTTGTTTTTGGAAGCAAGTTTCTCGAACATCGTCGCCATTCCGGTCGGATCATAGCCGGCCGCGTAAAGATATTGGACTCCAAGCGAATCTGCTTCTTTCTCAGCGCCTCGGCTAAATTTGAAATACGCGAGCATTTGCCCCAATCCGGCGGTATTCTGAAGCACGGCACCGGCAATCCCTCCCGTAAAAATAACGCCGGCCAGAATCCCATAGCCCAGAAGCTGTCCTTTGCCCTGATTTTCCATCGCATGACGGGCGGCAACGTGAGCTATCTCGTGCGCCATCACACCGGCCAATTCAGATTCATTATCAGCGGCGACGATCAGGCCTTTATTTACGTAGAAAAAACCACCGGGAAGCGCAAATGCGTTTACTTCATCGCTGTCGATAACTTTTATCGTGAATGGAATTTTTGCATCGGAATGGAGAACAATATTTTGACCGACACGGTTTATGTATTCGGTTATTTTTTCGTCTTCGACCATTTTCGCTTGCTGCTCAACCTGAGCCGCGAGCTGTCTTCCGAGTGCAATTTCCTTTTCGCGGGAGCCTCCGAGCCAACCGGTAAAACTGTCAAATCCTCCGTTAATATTCCGTTTACCGATTTTTGACGGATCTTCCTTTTTCTTTAGTGAGGATTTCTTATTCGATTTGACATCGTCTTTTTGAGCCATCACGCTGAGAGGAGCAAACACAACTCCGCTAAAGAAAATTGATAAAAACATCAAAAAAGCACCAGATTTGCGTATCATTCTATTTCCTCCCATAAATCGCTCTGCCCGGATACATGATTGTAACTCTATCTCATTCTGTAAATCAACGCCTTTATGATGCCAATCTACCCAAAATAGTTGGAGAAGTTTGCATTTTTTCGCATTTTTTCAAGAAATACGCAAAAAATACGAGTAAAAAGGTTTTATACTGTGCATAAACCTGTTAAAATACAAATTGGCAGCATATGCTGCTCATGCCGGACCTCAAGCTCAGTATCATCAACTGAGAATTTCAATCAAAATTAAATAAACGAACGTTGCAAATCAGGGTCAATAATGAACCGAATACGAGAAAAAGTAAAAGATTTGATAGAAGTACGAAAGTACGATCATTTGAGCGACTTTCTTGCCGAGCCGTCAAAAACGCTGGAGGGTTATCACTACACACCCGAAACATCAGAGTTGATGGCGAAATGGCTCGATGCAATAGTCGCAGCCCATGACGGAACCGGAGCCGCGAAGGCGCTTGCCGGATACCGGGGTGTCGGAAAAAGTCATTTTCTGGCGACTTTCGGCGCCATGCTTGCCGAACCCGATCTAAGGGCGAAAGTAGATGATGCCCACGTTTCCGCCAGTCTCCATCACTTAAAGCGGCGGCATTATCCGGTTGCACATGTCAGAAGGGGAACCGCCGCGACGTTTACCGAAGAATTAAAGAACGCAATCTGTCAGGTAACGGGTTCGGATCCGGCGCAAACGGAAGGCACAATCGAGAATCTTGTGCGGATGGCCGGTGAAAGTTCGCGTGGACTTCCGTTTGTCATAATTGTCGATACCGCGGTTGAAAGGAATTCACGGGTTTCAAGGGATGACGGGGAGTTACTGGGCGAACTGGCGATAGCGGCCAAACAAAATAATGTTTTTATTGGTGTTGCGCTCGACGACGACATCACCGATGCCGACGGGGTCAATTCGGCAATTGCCCAATACTTTACCATCGACTACCTTAATCAGGAACACTTATACCAAATTGTCGATTCTCACATCTTCCCGAAACACGCTCAGACGCAAAACCTGATCCAGCAGCTTTACCGGGAATTTCGCGAAACGCTGCCCAAGTTTCGCTATAGTGAACAAAGGTTTAACGCGCTTTATCCGTTGCACCCGTCGATTCTCGAAGTGGCGCCGTTTGTTCGTTACTACGCACCAAGCTTTGCTCTCCTCGGGTTTGCTTCCAAAGCGGGCGAACGGATTTTAGGCAGACCTGCAAACTCCTTAATTTCACTTGACGAAGTATTTGACAGCGTTGAACCGATTCTTCGTAAATCGGCTGATTTGGAGGAATCGTTCAAGATTTATGACGAGGTCCTGAATGAAGTCATCTCCAAAATCCCGGTCATGCAGCGGCTTCAGTCAAAGTTGGTGCTTAAGGCGCTGTTCATTCTGTCGCTGGACGGGAACGGAACTTCAGCCGGTGAGATAAGTGAGGCGACGCTGATTTACGATGTGGCCGATCCGGAGCGCGGAATAAATGCCACGCTGGAATTGCTGGAAGCCTTTTCGGAAGCAGTTCCTGAGGGTGTCTGGAAAAAATCGGAAGATAGTATTGAAACCCGTTTTGGAATAAAAGTAAGCGGTAAAGACGACCTAAACAGCGCCCTTGAAACACTTGCCGACGGAGTTTCGTTTGAGGTTGTGCCGCAAGTTCTCCGGAGGGTGGCAAATGACAAGTTTGCCGATTGGAAGCTCTTTGGCGAAGCTGAAGAACAATCGCCCGATTCGATGGACTGTCCGTTTGAATGGCGCGGGAGTCTCAGGACGGCGAAAGTCGTCTGGAACTGGGAAGGCAGCCAATCGAACGGATCAGAAACTGATTTTGAAGGGATTAGGCCCGATGCGCTCGTCATAATCAATCAAACGGGCAGCGAAATTGAAGAGAAAGTCCTGGCGGCTTCTGACTGCATTGTTTCGTGGAACGCTTCTCCGCTGACTCAGGATGAAATGGAAATCCTCAGGCGGCTATTTGTTTTGCTTAACGACACCAGCCTTCGCGAAAAATACGGAGAGCAGGTTAGGGCGTCCGGTCACACCCACATGGCGGCGGCGGAAAAGATCTGGGATCGCGTATTCTTTACAGACGCTGAACTTACGGTAAACGGTGAAGAGCATCAAATGTCGGACGGAATTCTGCAGTCGGAATCGCTCGGACAATTGATCGGGAATCAGCTGTCGCCGTTTTTCGAACAACGTTTTCCGAATCATCCGGAGTTTGAGAAGCCATTGACGATGGACGACGTCTCGATGCTTGTCAATGACCTGTTTAGTGGAGCCAGGGGCGATACCGCTGAAGTTCAGGACTTGGCAAGAGCATACGCGGTTCCGCTCGGACTGGTATCCGAAGTCGACGGCGAATACGTAATCGAAAACGAAACCGAGCTTGCCAATCTGGAATTGTCGCAAAAAATTCTAGCCAGGATCGATAAAGAAAGTGTCGGAACAGTAACGCTTGACGAAATTGATCGTGAACTAAACGTAGAGCCTTACGGTTTTGCGCCCGAGACCCAACGTCTTTTTCTCGCCGCGCTCGTTGCGCAACGGCAGATTGAATTCATAACTTCGGCCGGCGACCGGATCAACCAGAGATCACTCGATCTGAAAATAGTTTGGGAAGATCTTTCCGGAGTTGCGAGACCGATCAATGTCGATTTTGATTATGAGAGACTTACCGGTTGGGCTCGCGCTATTTCTGAAAACGCGAATCTTGCTCCGTTTAATTCCACCAAAGGCCGCAAAGAAATTCTTGAGGCACTTTCAGCCTGGGAAGACAACTGGGATGAATCTAATGTACTTGACGAATTCAAGCAGTTGCCAGATGAAATACTTAACACCAATATCTGGCACGTCTCGACCCGCGTCGAAAAGACATTTGGATCGGTAGTTCGTTCGATCAAAGCAGTAACTGAAGAGTCCGTTTCGTTGGAGGAAGGCCTTCAGCGAATCGCCGAAACATTTTTTGACTCAACAGAAGAACTCTTTGAGCGAAAGAAAGATCTTCAGCTCCTGAAAGATTTTGTCAGCGGGAATCGGATTCGCGACAGGATCTGGTCATACTTGGCCCTTTGCGAATCAACCCAAAACGAAAGCATTGAAGGGTTCAGAGCCGAACTTCTCCGGTTGATTGACGATAGCTACGATCTTCCCAGTTTTGAAGGAAATCAGAAAATGGAAGACCTGTGGGGGTCGTTCAGCGAAAAATTCTCTGAACATTTCGTTGTCCGACACAATGCAATAATGAACTCGCGACAGCTTAAAGAGGAAGTTGATAAAATCCTCAAAGGCGACGAATGGTGGGAGTTTGAATGTCTTTCCCGACTCCCCATTTTCAAGGATCTGCATTGGCAGAAGGCGCGTTCGATACTGAGGCGGTTTCGAGAGCTTGAATGTAATTTTGACGTTGCAGAGAATCTCAAGTCGCATCCGTTCTGCGCGTGCTCGTTCAGCCTGACCAAGATGGGCGAACTGGCAAAACTGTCTCATTCACTTTCGCACACCATTGATTTGGGCCGCAAGAGCTACCGCAATACGCTCTTTTTGCTGAGCGACTTCGTCATTATGCTGGTCAAGGAAGTCGTCGAAAACGATAAAGACAAGGACCTGAAGTCGGAAGCCGACGCTTTGATCGCTCTGCTTAAAAATCAAAGTCCCGACGCTTTCACAAGTACTCAGTTGAGCATTTTGTACTCGGCGATGTTTTCAGCAAACATATCTACATCGATCGATATCTCGCTACCCGATGTCAATGGCCTTTACACATCAGAAGAGCTTCGGGCACGACTCAACGAGTGGGTTGACGATTTGCCGAATGAACCGATCCTTGTAAAGATTTAACATTCTTTCCAAGACAATGACGAAAGCGGTGGAAGAAATGCATTTTTCTCTTTTGCCGTTTTTTCTATTTGCCTTAGACTTTTGTCATGAAGTCGGTTTCCATTATCGGTGTGGGTAGAGTCGGTGGTGCGCTTGCGCTCGGGCTTTCGGCCGGTGGGTACCGGATCAAGACACTCGTCGCGAGGGATAAAAAGGGCCTAAATCGGATCATTCGCGGAATTGTGCCCAAACCGAAATTATTACCTCCGGAGCAATTATCGCACGCCAAGGATGAAATCATTCTTATTTCGACACAGGACTCAGAGATTGTTAATGTCGTTGAACATCTGCCCACGGCATCCACCAAAAAACAGCAATTTGTGTTTCATACCAGCGGCTCCCGTTCGTCTGAAACATTGAGGGTCCTCTCCGAACGTGGTTACCAAATTGGATCGATTCACCCGCTTGTGTCGATCAGCGACCCCGAACTTGGTGTGCTGAGATTCAAGGATTCGTATTTTTGCGTCGAGGGTGATGCCGCTGCAGTCGCAGCCGCTAAGGAAATCGTATCGAGTCTCGGCGGAAAGCCCTTTTCGATTAAAACAAAACATAAGACCCTCTACCATGCGTCTGCGGTGACAGCTTGCGGACATTTTGTTGCACTGGTCGATGTCGCGATCGCGATGCTCTCCAAATGCGGACTGGATTCCGTGAGGGCAAAGGAAATCCTCCTCCCGCTAATCGAAAGCACCCTTGAAAACCTAAAAAAACAGTCGGTTCCGGAGGCGTTAACCGGAACGTTTGCCCGGGGTGATATTGAAACTCTCACCCGCCACCTGAGTTCATTAGAATCGAGTGTTCCCGATGAACAGATCAAGATCTATCTCGAACTTGGCAAACACTCGCTCAAACTGGCCCGGGAGCTTGGGATAGATTCCAACCGGTTGGCTCTGATGTATCAGGAAATATTAAACGCTGAGAACGAGATCACGGCGCGGAAAAAACGAGAATTATCCCGATAGTTGTCCGATTGGGTACATACCCAAATGAAAAACTTACGTTTTCACCTGTCTAGTGTTAAAATGAATTCCGCGAATAAATTACGAAAAGCGAGATAATTGTCGGAATAATGGCTGCCAAAACAGAAGAATTCAAGGAAGAGAAAAAAATATTTCTCGAACACATTCGAAAATCAGGTTTGCGCAGAACAGCACAAAGAGAATTAATTCTCGAAGTGTTTTTAAAAACTGAAGACCACCTTTCGAGCGAAGACCTATATTGGCTGGTTCACAAAATTGACTCGAATATCGGTCATACGACGGTTTATCGGACATTGAAACTGTTCACCGAAGCCGGACTCGCCCGGGAAGTCAGGCTCGGTGACGGAAGAACGTATTACGAGCATCATTTCGAACACGAACATCATGATCATATGATTTGTACCGAGTGCGGCCTGGTAATCGAATTTTTCTCGGCCGAAATTGAAGCGCTTCAGGATCAAATGGCCGAAGAGTTTAACTTTATGCCGACCCACCATTCATTGCGGATTCTTGGAGTTTGCAAGGACTGTCAGCGGAAGGAAAAGGATTTATCAAGTGCCGCTTCCGGAGCGCAACCCAAGGTTCGGGTCAAGACCACGATTAATTAAGTTAGAAATTTATGAACGCTGTTATAATAAATTTTGAATCAAAGGGATTGGAAGGCGAAGTCGCAGTCGGTAGTTACTTGATCGATGCTGCGAAGCGTCTCGGAGTGAGAATTGAAGGTGACTGCGCAGACCCCGAAACCGGACATGACTGCGTCATGAGAGTCGGCAAGGGCAGAACGCTTCTGTCCCCGCCGACGAGGATCGAGACGCAACAATTGACATCGCAGGCTCGTAAGAAAGGAGACCGCCTTGCGTGTCAGACTAAAATCGATAAACCGGGGGAAATAACCATTATGTCCGTAAAAGAAAAGAAGGAAAAACCAAAAGCCGAAGAAAAGTCGGAGGGTTACAAGAAAGAATTCGAGGCATTGCCGCTGGAGAAAAAAATTGCCTCGTTGATGGAACTTGAGGCTATCGCGCTTGGTGAAACGTTTTCTTATGTTCTCAATTCTCCCTATAAAGCGGTCGGGAAAGTAATGGATGTGATGGCCGAATTCGGGTTTAAACTCGAGCGTGAAGACCAGGAGGCAAAACGTCCCGATGAACACAAAGAGCCGGATTTGAGAAGCGCGAAGCCAAGGAAACCGGCTGCCCGAAAGACTTCGACGCGGAAAAAGGGCCGGGCGAAGCCGGCTGCAAAAAAACCGGTTTCAAAATCTGCCGAAACCGATAATGATGATGGAACCGATTCTTAGTTTTATTAAGTTGGGTAAAGGTAAAATTAAATAAGTTCGGTTCGAGGGCCGGTTTTTCGCCGAACGTCAGACACAGTGAGCAATAACCTGCAAAAAAAGGGACGGAATTCGATAAAAGAGAAAACGCAATACGGACTTACTTTTGGCGTGATTGCGATGATGCTCTTTGTGGCAGGATTTCCATTGGTCGTTATTTTCTTTTTTGGAATATTTGCCTACTTCTTGTGGAAGACCTTTTCATCGGCGCCACAAAACGGAGTTCGCCAGATATTTGAGTTTTATTTATCGGCAAGCGCGATTTTGCGCGATGATGAACGACGCTGGTTCGGGTTTGAGGTTCAGGAAGTTATCGGACAGGGCGAGCGGATTCTGCAGACGATGCATGGCGCTCCGCCGCTTGTATATTTTACGCTCGGTGCACTTTATAACAAGATCGGCAATCACGAAAGCGCTGTCAAGCATCTTTCATATGTGGTCGAAGAGACGCACTCGGATGAGTCGAGTTATGTTCATCCGTCTGCAAACCTCCGAAGCTATGTAAAAATTCTGAGAAAGATTGAACAGGAACCTACCGAAGCACCGCAGACGTCAGCGGCTGTCCGTGCGCTGGAACGGTCCCGAAAAAACCGCGGCAAAACACTTCTCGACGAGAGTCGAACTCTAATCCGCCAAGAGAACGAGAAAAGGCAACAAAGAGGCGAAATCGCAGGGGGCGCACCAAGAGAACAAGCCGCGGATCTTAATGAGAACATTCTTTTGCGATCGGTAAACGACACCCGCGTACCGAATGATGAAAAAGCGCCGCCCGTTCGCGACGTCAGACGCAGCGCCGGTGGAAATCCTACAGCTCGCGATAACTCCAAAGACAATCGCTCCGACGATGAGCTTTTTGCCGAACGCAAGCCGATCACTGAAGTCCTCCACGATATTTACGACAAGAATATTCAATAATCCCCGATATGCTTTCAGCCGAAATAATTGCTATCGGTTCCGAACTTCTGACTCCTGACAAAACTGATACCAACAGCCTTTGGTTAACTCAAAAGCTGAATGAAATCGGCATCGAAGTTAAACTGAAAACCGTAGTTGGCGATGACCAGATGCGTCTGGAGGAAACGATCAGGGACGCCGTAAAGCGCTCAAATGTGGTTGTCACGACGGGAGGGCTTGGTCCTACGGAAGACGACATTACTCGACGCATCTCCGCGAAAGCGCTCGACCGCGAGCTGATTTTCAAACCCGCCCTGGTGGAAGAACTCAAGGATAAGTTCCGCGCGTTTGGAAAAAAAATGCCGGAAAGGAACAAGCAGCAGGCGTTTGTGATTGACGGCGCCGATGTGCTCCCGAATCCGCGGGGTTCTGCCGTTGGAATGTACCTGGCTTCAGCGGATAAAGTCTTTGTCGTCCTTCCCGGGCCCCCGCGCGAGCTCAAGCCGATGTTTGAAGATTTTGTTTTGCCGCGGTTGTCCGAGTCAGCCGGAGAGATAATTGTCCGAAGACGAAGCCTGAAGGTAACGGGGATGGGCGAATCAGCCGTCGACGAGTTGATAGCGCCTATTTACACGCGGTACGACAACCCGCAGACCGCGACGCTGTTTAATAAAAGCGAAATCGAAATTCAATTTACCGCGCAGGCAACTTCGAATGCTGAAGCGGATAGGCTGATCGATGAAGTGGCAGATCAGGTGGCGGCGAAATTGGGGATCGCAGTATTCTCGACCGATGGCGAGAAGATGGAGGAGGTGGTCGGAAGAATGCTTAGGGCGAGGTCTGAATCGTTATCGGTTGCGGAAAGCTGCACGGGCGGGCTGATTGCGTACCGGCTGACCGAAGTCCCCGGCTCCTCGGATTATTTTCACGACGGCGCGGTAACATATTCCAACGATTCAAAAATCAGAAATCTTAAAGTCGACGAAGCGTTGATTGAAAAACACGGGGCCGTTTCTGAAGAAGTCGCGGGCGCGATGGCAGAAGGAATCAGGCGCCGGGCGAATACCGTTTATGGATTATCCGTCAGCGGCATCGCCGGTCCGGGCGGAGGGAGCGACGAAAAACCGGTCGGAACAGTATTTATCGGTTACTCCGACGATGAGGAGACCAGCGCCCGGAAGTTTATTATGCCGGGCGATCGATACCTTATTCGCTGGAGAACGAGCCAGACAGCGCTCGATCTTTTGCGAAGAAAGATAATGGGCAAGATTTCCGAACGATGATAAGTACTCCTTTGCCAATCAGTTCGGGCCGCAAGGAAGTGTGTTTCTGCAGCGCAAAATCGGGTACGCCATCCGTCACGTATATGGCATTTGGCATCGATGTCCCGGAGATTATATGAGAGCAAAATTCGCCCTTTTTTGCATTTTGGTCCTTTTGACCCCTTATTCCTTCTTTGCCCAGTCCCGCGAGAAACCGGATTACGTAAGGGATGGGTTGAGCATTATTGAGCGGCGTTATAACGAGGTTAATGAGAGGGATCGTTGGGAAGTAGAGGCGTCATATCCCGAGCTGCGGCTGGACGATAAACCGGCAATCGCATTTAACTCACGCGCCAAAGACCTCGTTATGATGCAAATTGCCGAATTCAAAAAACAGATCTCGGAGTTTACCGACGAAGACCGCAATTCATTGCCCGAGGGGTTATCCTATTATTTGGAAATAGGCTACAACCCTGAATACCTGAGCAGGGAACTGATCAGCGTCGGATTTGGCCGAAGCCAATATACGGGCGGGGCGCACCCTAATCATTGGAGTTTTCCGCTCAATTTCGACTTGCGCAACTCGAGGGCGATCGAACTCTCAGATTTGTTTGCCGGTGGTGCCGGATTCCTATCGATAATCTCCCGAACCAGTATCGAGCAAATAGCGGCGGCGCAAGACGAACTGAGAGACGATAACTGGATAGTGAGCGGCGCCGGTGAAAAATTAGAAAACTTTTCAAGCTGGAATATTACTAAAAAGGGATTGAAATTTTCATTTGATCCTTACCAGGTTGGCCCATACGCCGCCGGGAGTTTTGAGACCCTGGTGTCGTTTCAAAAGTTTGCGATTGAATTAAGGAGCCCGGTGTTTTTAAGGATTCCAGAAGCATCAGTCATTGCCGAGGGTGCCTCGAACTGGTGTCGGAATGGCCTGTTTCCGCTAGAAAACGTTCGTTTTCGGCTGGCCGCTGCGCGAGGCAAAGCGGGTGCAAAACAACGGATTTATTTCCATAAGGATGATGCAGATTGCCCCAGTGGAAAAGATTGCCGTACCAAAGCTTACGTGATTCCCGGAGATAAGGTGATCGTCGCGCAAAGACGCGGCGCTTTTCTGTGCGCCTGGTACGAGCCCAGAAAGGGAAGCGAAACGGTTGGATGGATTTTGGCGGATGAGCTCATCGTTGCTTCCGATGAACAAGCCCCCGCCTTTAATAAATGGCTCGGGAACTGGGAATCAAACGGCAACTCACTGGAAATTTCGCGAGGCATTGAAACCGGCAGTTTGGCGATCACAGGTTACGCATTTTGGATGGGTATCGGCGATAATATCCACATCGGGGAAGTTGATGACACGGGCACGCCACACGGAGATTTGTTGTCCTTCGGGGGTCAGGATGAATACGACTGCCGCGTTAAAATGCAATTGGTTGGAGATTTTCTGGTGGTGTCCGACAATATGAGATGCGGCGGCGCCAATGTCACCTTCAATGGTGTTTATCATAAAAAGCAGGTGAGTTAGTATCCTTTATTGCCGGGTCCAATCTGTTTTCCCCCCGGCCCCTAACCACTCGAGTCCGATTACCTCTCGATTTGCGCCGCGTTTGAATGTTATCTCCGCATAATTCCAGTAACTGTAGAACTTGTCCTTGCCAATCGGTAGCAGACGGAACGGACCGGCAAAAAGGCGATTATCCTCTACGAGGATTTCAAAACTGCTGCCGCCGAGTTTGTAGCGGCCGGGGTAATCCGAAAGCTTGTTTTCGACAGAATCATCAATTTCAGGCGCGGGAATTATCGGAGCAGCGATCTCCTTTCCCTCAAGAAGATTACGAACGTTATTGATGATTAGGTCATTCGCTCCGGATCCGAGATTCGAGACTATTACATAACCATAACCTTGGTTGTCGTCGATTCTCATATTTGAACGATAACCGTTTGTGCTGCCATTGCTTCTGAAAACCCCTTCCCGGACGAGATTCTGTTTGACAGTGTTTCCAAACGTCCCGCCAATGACCGCCTGACCGAAATCAAATAGGTCCCTCGTGGTGCTGAACACTGAACCGGCACCGACCAGGAAAGAATAATCCTTTCTGGGTGAGGCCGTGTAACCTTCGATTCCGAGAAGATAGCTTTCGGCAGTATTTCTCACTATTTTTCGGCTGTCATAATCCAAGGAATCCCCCATCCCTGCCATCGAAAAAACGTATTCATCAAGTAGAGAATCAAATGTTTTACCAGATGCGATCTCGAGCACCCTGGCGAGAACCGCATAACCCGCAGAGCTGTAGAGTTCTTCGCTTCCCGGTTCGAATGCCAGGTTTGCTTTTTTTACGACCTCAACAAATTGTGCCGGCGTGAAGCGTTTTGTTTCATCAGATTCGGGCATTACACGATGCGGGATCCCCGATCGATGCCGTGCGAGCATTTCGACCGTGATTTTGTCACCGGCAGGGAAATCAGCGATAAATGCACTCAACTTATCGTTTAGTGTAATTTTCCCCGACTCAATCAGCCGAACCATAACGATCGATGTCATCGGTTTATTTATTGAGGCAATTCCAAATTTGGTGTCGATCTTGTTCGGCACGTTATGCTCGACATTGGCCAGGCCAAACGCCTTTTCATAAATGATCTTTCCATCTTTTGCGGCCAACACGACACCCGAAAAATGGTTGGCGGCGGCAAAAGGCTTTATAAATTCATCGATAGCCCGTGGTTCCGAAACCTGGCTAAATAACGCGGTCGGAAAAATCCCGATCAGGACCGCGTAAGTGATTATTGAAATGTTGTTTTTAAAGTTCATGACCTTGTCCTGTTCGTCTTGATTCGACCGGCGATCGATTCAAATGAACGCAATAATTGTAACGGATATCTTGACCAATTGTGCCGTGTCCACAAGTCGATCACCGGCTTTGAAGCACAACATTATTTTTTAACAGACTGCGGTAAACCGCAGGATCGACATTTCCGCCGCTGACTACCAGGCAAACTTTCCGGTTCTTAAAAGCGTTCGGTTGTTCGAGAATAGCGCCGAGCGACAACGCACCGGTCGGTTCGACTTTTAAATTTGCGGATCCAAAAAATAACTGCAGCGCCTTTTGAATCGTGCCTTCTCCCACTTCTATTATCTCGGTAACGTGATTCTTGATTATTTCCCAATTGTGCCTTCCGACCGATACCGTCCGGGCCCCGTCGGCAATAGTCATCGGCTCATGCTCGTTTTTGACAATCATCCCGGCCCGCATCGATTTGGCGGCGTCATTGGCAACAAGCGGTTCGGCACCGATCAGTTTAACCGCCGCTGCCTTACTCTTTATACCGAGCGCGACACCGGAGATCAAACCCGCGCCTCCAACCGGCACGATAATGGAATCAAACTGTTCCGGAAACTCAGCAATTTCAGCCCCGAGACTCGCGTTTCCTTCAATCACTAACGGGTCGTCATAGGCACTTGCCTGATAGGCGTCCGGAAATTGATCCATCAGTTGAAAGACCCGTTCTTCACGACCGATCTCTCTGACATTGATCAAATCAAGAAACGCGCCGTAGCTTTTCACCGCTTCGATCTTAACCCTGGCGGAAGTTTCGGGCATCACGACATGACATTTCTTCCCGAGCAGGCGGCAAGCATAGGCCAGCGCCTGACCGAAATTACCTGAAGAAGCGGTGATCAGATGATCCTCGGTTACGTTTAACGCCACATTGTAGGCTGCGCGAAATTTAAAACTGCCGGTGTGCTGAAATGTCTCTGACGCGATCGTTAAATCGACGCCGAGAAGCCGTGAGAGTTTTTCGGATTTAACAAACGTTGTCGGACGCACCGCTTCAAGTAAATCATTCATCTAAGTAGAATCTACCAAACGGGTTCGACTCTTCAAAACCGATGGCCAAAGATTTTTCAGAAAAGCTTCCGGCAAAATTTGTCGCTAACATTTCGTCGATGCCGCATTTAGACGGACCGGCCTGGCTTCGGCGGCTTCCGGCTGAGATTCTAAGGCTTGAGCAACAGTGGGAAATCCGGGTTGGCGATCATTTTCCAAACCTTTCGTACAATTTTGTAGCTCCCTGTCTATTAAATAACGGAACCCGGGCGGTCCTAAAAATCGGTTTGCCGGAAACGGATTCCGAACTATTTGCCGAGGCCAAAGGGTTGAAACATCTCAATGGAAACGGTGCGGTAAAATTGCTAAGGTTCGATGAGGAACTCAATGCC